>NZ_PNCY01000134.1:0-207 GCF_005887105.1 Pseudoalteromonas sp. S2893
GACAGTGCTATCTCGTCAGCCACGGCGTTTGGTAAAAGTAACGTAATTGCGCAACCCGTGCATGGAGCGGGTGAGATACGCGCGCTTTCGCAAAAGCAGGTAGAACGCGCTAAAAAAGTGAGACAGCAAAGAGTGGCTAACAGCATTAAATGGCAGACACGCTGAGCATATTTTTGAAGACGGCTCCCCACCAATGGGGCTCACCAA
>NZ_PNCY01000135.1:0-324 GCF_005887105.1 Pseudoalteromonas sp. S2893
AGTGTGGTAAATAAACGCCAATCAGCTTCAGTTAATGTGCTCCCCATCAGGTAACGATTTTTACTTAGTATCCCCTCAACTTTATCAAGTGCTTTAAATAACGCAGCAAATGCATCTTAGTATGCTGTTTGTTTAGTTGCAAAACCAGCTTAATATACCCCATTATTAATATTGATCAAAAACAAGGTCTTAAATTTCATCAATACAAACCGCAGTATCAACAAAGTCATTTCCTACCCGCTCTACATCATCTTGAGTCCTATCACTTACAACAAAATATGAACCTGCTGAGGCTAAATGCTTACATAAACCATAAGCGACATC
>NZ_PNCY01000136.1:0-243 GCF_005887105.1 Pseudoalteromonas sp. S2893
CTTCTAAAAAAGGAGCACGTTCTGTGTCTACTACTTCATCAATACCATTAAAGTTAAGACTAATATCGCTGACATCACAGGAGTCTTCTGGGCAATAAGAAACACCACATTCCGCTTGTGATGTACCAGGGTTTAAAACAAACACACGAATATTAGTTTGTTGTGCATGATATGCTAAAATTTTAGCAAAATCCGATTGTGATGTTAAGGAATAACAAATCATAAAACCGTCGAGAATTGACT
>NZ_PNCY01000137.1:0-336 GCF_005887105.1 Pseudoalteromonas sp. S2893
GGCGCCAACAATAATATAGTCGTAAGAGTTACTCATAGTTGCCACCTTAAAACGGGCTATCTATGTCGGCCATGCCCACATAGATAGAATTTGTTTGCGTGTAATGATAAAGCGTTTCTATGCTATTTTCACTGCCAATACCTGATTGCTTGTAACCACCAACAGGCAGTTAAGCTGGTGAATTACCGTAAGCATTAATCAAACAAATACCGGCTTCTAATTAGTTAATAACACGGTGCGCACTTTTAATATCGATAGTAAATACGCCTGCGGCTAAGCCAATAATTGTAGCATTTGCACGGACTATAACATCGTCTTCGTCTTCAACAACAAGCC
>NZ_PNCY01000138.1:0-317 GCF_005887105.1 Pseudoalteromonas sp. S2893
ATGACTATTATCGATGCACCAAACACAGTAGTAAAAATCCATTATTCAGAACAGGATAACGAGTGCAATAACCAATGAAAAATCTTTTGATGGAGAGCCACTGGTTTTTATTATTCGCACAGGCTACTTAATCCCAGTGCTTGAAAATGCACTCCAAGGCAAGCAAGCCGGTGATACATTAAATGAAAAAGTAGAACCTGAAGAAGGCTACGGCGAACGACACGATAACCTGATGGCAAGCGGTGGCTAAGTCGATGTTTGATGGCAGCGAGCTGTAAGTGGTGTAGGAATATAGAGCGTCATCTGCTGAGGGGGCT
>NZ_PNCY01000139.1:0-265 GCF_005887105.1 Pseudoalteromonas sp. S2893
TGTTTACGCGCCCCGGAGTGGACGCATCTACTGCAAAATATTTGGCTTGAATCAATCCCAATTAGTGATGCAATGGGTTTAACAGTAGAAAGCTACACAGAATGGCAGTTTACAACGCGTGCAGATTTAGACGGTAACTTAAACTTACACAACACTATGTTTGCAGGCTCTATATACAGCTTAGCGACCATAACCGGTTGCGGCGCCACGTACTTAGCGCTGAAAGAGGCAGGGCGTGATGGCTTGAATGTAGTCGCCGATGCCC
>NZ_PNCY01000140.1:0-212 GCF_005887105.1 Pseudoalteromonas sp. S2893
ACGGCGCTCACCGTATGGCGAGCAATTCAATATTAGAGTGCATTGTATTTGCACACGCTGCACCTAAAGATATTTTAAGTACACTTGAGCATGCGCCAACACCACATGCGCTGCCAAGCTGGGATGAAAGCCGAGTAAGTTATTCTGATGAAGAAATTGTTATATCCCATTACTGGCACGAACTGCTGTTATTTATGTGGGCTTTTGTAGGC
>NZ_PNCY01000141.1:0-343 GCF_005887105.1 Pseudoalteromonas sp. S2893
TTGGCCAAATTTACATGGTAATTTACTAACAAGGTAAGGCGCGACTGCTCTAAATAACATGTTAAAAATTACAAAAATTACAATACATTCAAAAATAAGTACCAACGAATTACCTCGTATAGAATGAGCTAAGAAGCTACATATAACGGCCATAACAAAAATAAACGGGAACCAGGAGTTAAAAAAAGAAAGGACGATATTGCCCTTAGCATGGGGCGAGCGAAGCGACGAAATAGTAGTAGGCACTATGGGGGCAAGCGATGACGCTGTGGCTATCATCAGGGCCGCCTCCGGGCTGACGCCCCAGCCTTGCAGTCAACAGGACTGACCTCGCCCACTGAGT
>NZ_PNCY01000142.1:0-249 GCF_005887105.1 Pseudoalteromonas sp. S2893
AAGCGGAAGAAGAATAAGCCACGATTAGGGATATAACACGCGCAGTGTCGATACCGGTGGTTGCTAATGGTGATAGTACATCACCAGAACAAGCACAGCAGGGGTTGGACTATACGGGTGCAGATGCCATCATGAATGGCCGAGCCGCCAAAGGTCGCCATTGGATATTTAGGGAGATAGAACACTATTTGCGAACTGGAGAACACTTACCACCACCTGCTATTTCAGATGTGCGAAGTATTTTAATGG
>NZ_PNCY01000015.1:0-205035 GCF_005887105.1 Pseudoalteromonas sp. S2893
CTAAAAGCGAAGCGCCTCTAAACCTCTTTGTGATTAATTGATCTTTAATACAATATGCACAAAGAGAAGAGAGAGAAGTAAACGAGCAGCCAAAGTAAATTAGTATAAGTTATCTGTATATCACCACCGAGTACACCGAGGCGCTTCGCGCTACACAGAGAAAACACCCGTAACGTTTAGTCACTTCTCTAGGTGTTCTCCTTCGCTTCTCGGTGGTGAAACACTCACTTTATACCTCGGTTAAAGCGTTATTTTTAAACGCCAGTAAGCTGCGCGATTACAGCCCATTTAACTTATGCGGGTTACTTTTACTTTTATTTTCCCTGCATTGGCGCCGTAAAATCGGCTTAAGTCATTGGCAAAGGGGCTAAATTCACCTGATTTAGTAATGGTTACTGTAGCGCCATTGGCTATTTCAAATAAATATTCGTCGTTATTGTTAATTGCGCCAACCAAAGAGAACCACTGCGCTCTTGGAAGTCGTCTAAATGGTTCAAGCAATGCCATGGGGATTTCTTTAACCCCTAATTGCACATTATCGCGGTGCCAGCCGCTTGCAGTGCATTTTATGCCGTCGTCATACCAAAATTGATTAGGGTAGGGTTTAAACTTATAAGTTGCGCCTTCAACTAACATAAGCCCGGTATTGTTATGTGCCTCGCTGGCAAACACCATCACATCTTGGCTTTGCGAAACTTGTAATACGCTCATGTTTTGGTTTTCAAGGGCAATGTGTTGGCTTAAACCAGTAAAGCTTAATGTGCTGTTATCGTTATACCTAATTTTGTAATGCAGGTTTTTAAGCGATTCTGGGCGATAACTAGTTAGTTTATTAATTCGTGTAGCTACGCTTTGATGTATATGTGGTTCTAAGTTGCTGGCTTCGTTATCAATAAGTACATAGCACTCCCTATCCACCAATTTAAAAAAGGGATTAAACCAAAAGTAATTTTGCTGATGGCTTAAAGCTAGAGGATCGGGCGTTACGGTTACATCGTCTTGGTCAACTAATTTACTGCCAGGCAATAAGGTTTCGTAGTCAATATCGTGGCTGGTTAATAAGCTAATATTAAGTGGTTGCTCAATTAACCATTCAAGCGCATAGCGCAGGCAAATATCAGCTAGGCCATCGCGGTAATAACCGCCGCCAATATCTGAATGCGCCCCTGCAAACCAAAGCTCGGTAATATTATTTTGATGGTTCATTAGGGTGGGTTCAAACGCACGGCGTTTTTCATCAAGCGCTACGCAGTGTAGTGCCTGCGAAATATTATTAGCAATGGTGTGGTTTTCAAATATTACATGCTCGGCACCGCGCGTTGCTTTACTGACTTTTGATAAACCTATTGAGGCCACGGTATCAAATACACATACGTAAACATTATCGCTAATTAAAGGCTCTAGGATTTTTGCAAAACGCCTAGCGAGTGCGCCGCCTCGGCTAAAACCGGTAAGTAAAAGGGTATCGCCTAGTTGGTAATGCGCTTTAAAATCACTCATGGCTTGATTTAAAATACTGGCAACATCGTCACCACGTGGCGCTAAAGTTTGGTTTAAAATACGTTTTAAGCGGCTACCTTTTGTGCCAATACCTTGATAATAAAAACTAAGCTGGTTTGTAAATGGGGTGGTGGGGGAGTCATCGAGTTTGCCGCCTAATAATAAATGCAGCTTTAGAATATTAGAAATACTACTGTCTTCTTTAAAATGGTCTGAGCTAAATTGCTCTGCATCGCGAGGCTCGCCACCAGTACCATCAAAATTAAAAATTAGCGTTTTACCCGTCATAGCCCTAATCCTTTAATTGTTTTAAATACTCTACACAGGCAATGTTAAATATTAAAGACATTAATTTTTCAAATAGCACGCTAAGTGGCGTTAGCGTGCTTAGCGGGTTATTTAGTGATTATCAAACATATAATGATTTAGCTCTGTGCCCTGGGCAGGCTTAAGCGCTGGGTTTAGCTGAATTAACTGCTGATAAACCTCAGGGTAAAACATTTTTAATCGTGCTACGCGGGCTAAGTGGTTTGGCTCAAATTTTTCCACAAGCTGCAAAGCTAAAGGAATCATTGGGCTTAACTCCCCTTTGGTGTAACTTTGCTCTAGTGCTAAGTCGAGTATATCTACGCCAAGCTTACTTGGATCAGCCGGTATTTTATTATCAATTAAAAATTGTACTGCCTCAGAAGAAGACGATGCAGCTTGTGTATAAACGTCGCGCCCATGTATATCGGTAATCGAAAAATCAAAACCCGCCTGTGCGAGTGCTTGCCAATGATTTAGCGAAAAGCGGCTTAATCGTGTTAACTCACGCGGTGGCTTAGGGTTTATGCGGTTTTGCCAAGTAGTGATTAAATCATCAGGGTTTAAGAGTAATAAAGAAAAAAGCGTATCGGTTTCGGCTTGAGTTAATACCGTACTGAGGCTGTATTCATAAGCTTTTTGATATTCTTTCTTAGATAAATATTCGTTAAATGTGCTTTGGCTTCTATCGTTTGAAAGCTGGTTACTCAGACTACTCCACCAATAATTGACTAAAACAGGGTCTATATCGTGCAAAACACGTACAAAGTTAGAACCGTGCTTATTTTTAACCTGTTGAACTTTGTCATAAGCTTGCATTACTGTGTGCAGCTGCTCTGTATCTTTTAACTGTTGTTGTAACAGCTCACAGTTTTGCCTTTTATTGTTTAGCTGCGCTTTTTGCTGCTTTAAATCTACTAAAAAAAGGGCAACATCAGAATTATCAGGCGCAGTTATTTGGGGTAACGCGTTATTGTTAATTTTACTAATAGGGCTAAAGTAAGCGTATTGTGCTGGGTTGTCCTGCTTATTAATATAGGCCCCTTGCTGGTAAATAAAGTCATTTACAAAAAATACCCCTTTGCTATTTAGGTCTTCATTCGCATTGCCGCTATGTGCTTTGTAACCACGCTTTTTAAGATAATCTAAAAGCTGGGTGTGCTTAGTATCTAATGGGGCTAGGGTTAAGTTACCGCTTTTAGGCAGGTTTACAATAGCCACGTCTAAACCTGTAAATAGGCCTGGCTCGTTGGTTGGCGTAACGCCTTTTGTTTGCAGTGCTTTTACAAGAGGTAAATTAAATTTACTGACCGCAATATCGGCTAAGTTATATAAAACAGTGTTTTTTTCGTATAACGGCATGGCATCTAGCACGGGAACTTGCTGTAAAAGCGCAATAATATACTCATTAGGAATATCGTTTTTTATAGCGGTAGCCACTTCATTCACTGTAAATTGGTTAGATGAAATAGCCTGCTCAAACTCTTTTGGCGTAAATTTATTTGCATTAAGCACAAACAATGTCGCCGGAGAAATTACCTCACTGCCTTCAAGTTTAATAAACGTTTTAGAGTAAGTGGTAAATGTATCTGTGTTGTTTAATAAAGCATAAAGGGTTTCTTTTTGTACATTTTCATCAAGGGGTACACTCAGAGTAAGTCCTGGAGGGTTATGCTTATTATCTCCAAGCTGTTGAATCATTTCTTTTACTTTATCATTGGTGAAGCCCTTAATTGCCTCAATACCTTGCCAATTAGCTAACTCGTTTAAAGAGCTAGTAATGTTAAGTTGCTGCTTTTGCTCTGCAATAATGGCATCTTTTAAAAGGGCAATGTATGTACGCTGATTGATTTTTGATAAATCTGTATACTTTAAAAGCGTGGATACCGATGTCCCTTTTTTAAGTTCACTTACAAAAAATGAAACAAGCGACTGATTCAATGTTTGTACTTTATTGCTTTGTTGTTGTGACTGATCTCTACACAGGCTAATCTGTTTTTTTAGTTTATTAACTACCTGTAGCGGTGAGTCCTCATTTGGCTGCTTTTTATTAACTACGCTGGTCTGAGAGGTGGTTGGTTTAACTTGTTCTGCTTGCTCTACAGCTACAGAGTGCGGTTGAGTTTGAAAAAAATAAACAGCTAAAGCAGTGATTATTACAATCCCAAAAAGTACTTTTTTCATTAGCGTCAATCCCTTGAATTACAATTACATCTAACTGCATGGTACTATTTTAGATACGCATAAAGCAAAAAAGCTTTAAAGGATAATTTACATTACCTATTAAAGCTTTTTGACTATTTAGCTGCTGTTTATGTACTAGTGCAGTTTCATTTTAGGGCGCACTACGCGCAGTACTTTTTCGCTTATCCATAATGCAAAGGTTTTTGCGCTGCCGTGTATGGCGCGCTGGTGCATGCGATACAGTGATATATACATAAAGCGAGCAATTTTACCTTCTATAAAAAAGGTATTGCTGGTTAGGTTACCCATTAAATTACCTACCGTACTGTAGCGCGATAAGTTAACGAGAGAGCCATGGTCGCTATATTTAAAGCTGCATAATGGCTGTTGTTTTAACGTGGCAATGAGGTTTTTTTCTACACATAGCGCCATTTGATGCGCCGATTGAGCACGCGGTGGAACGAGCTTTCCGTCTTCTTGGGTAAAGGCGCAGCAATCACCAATAACAAAAATGCTTTCATCTACGGTGCTTTGTAAAAACTCGTTTACTTGAATTTGGTTACTGCGGGTAAGCTCAAAAACACCTAAATCTTTAATAAAGTCTGGCGCTTTTACACCTGCTGCCCATACCATTATATCGGCGTCTATGTGTTCTTCGTCTTTTGTTATAAACCCTTGCTCGGTGGCCTCTTTTACCAGTGTGTGCTCTCGTACGTTTACGCCGAGTTTTAATAACTCGCGTTTTGCGCTATCGGCTATGCGCTCGGGTAGGGCGGGCAAAATACGTGGCCCTGCTTCTATTAAATGAATATGTAAACGCTTAGACGACATATTTGTAAGGCCGTAAAGCTTTAATAATTCAGATACATGGTAAAGCTCTGCCGAGAGCTCAACGCCGGTTGCGCCGCCGCCCACAATGGCAATATTTAATGATTGCTGTTGGTTATCGTCTTGGTGAAGGCGAGTAAAGCTGTCGAGTAGAGAATGCTGAAAACGCTCAGCTTGCTGATTTGAATCTAAAAAGTAGCAATGATCTTTTATGCCTGGGGTATTAAAGTCGTTGCTTACGCTGCCAATGGCAATAACAAGGTGGTCGTAGCGTACGCTGCGCTTTGGCAAAATAGTGTGGCCTAGCTCATCTAGGTGCGGTGCAAGGGTAATGGTTTTATTGCTTTGGTCTATATCGCAAAATGTACCAAGCTGAAAATTATAATGATGTTTTGCAGCGTGAGCTGAATACACAACGCCATCTAAATCGGGGTCAATAGAGCCTGTCGCTACTTCGTGTAGTAACGGCTTCCATATGTGGGTGCGGTTTTTATCGATTAAAAGAATTTCGGCTTGTTTTTTCTTCCCTAATTTATGCCCTAATTGTGTTGCTAGCTCTAGTCCGCCTGCGCCACCGCCAATAACGACGATTTTAGGTTTAGTTATATTCATAGCAATGCCCTTAAAAAATAATATACCCAAATAATCTGCTTATAACGCTTATAAAAAATCACTTGGGTATACAAAATTAGCTTGGCTGTTAGCACCATTGAGCATCTGCTGCGTATTTTGCGCCTAAATAAAACATATGTCAGCAATTGATAAGCTTATTTGTTGTATACTAAGGTCTAAATTGCCTCAATATGAAAAATTTAGCGCTTTACAGGGGCCTAATATAAAGGCGTTACTTTACATAAAAGGCAGCTTACTTTTAATAGGGTATAACGCTGACACTAAATGCTTTTAATTATTTTAATCTATTGATTTAAAGTAGGTTTTAGTGCTTTGTTGATTATTGCAATAAAGCCGCTAATACTTGCAACCTATGCTTTATCTAAATTGCTTTTAATGCCAACAGACACTCTTATATTGAGATGCTTTGGGGTATATGCAAATATTTCATTTACGTTGCACTTTTGCTGTTAAAGCCTATTCCCTAGCCAAAAAGGATATTTATGACCACGCCATTAATTAAATCACTTGAGCAGCATTTTGGTTTTAGCCAATTTAGAGCAGGGCAACAGCAAACCATTGAGCAGCTTTTAAATGGGCAGTCGTCATTGGCTATATTTCCTACGGGCTCGGGTAAGTCGTTGTGTTATCAGCTAACAGCTATGCATTTACCAAACTTAACCTTGGTGGTGTCGCCCTTACTTGCATTGATGAAAGATCAAATTAGCTTTTTAAATAGCAAAGGTATTTACGCGGCAAGCCTTGATTCGAGCCAAGACCAAATGCAAAGCAGCACCGTAATGAACGATGTGCGAAATGGTAAAATTAAAGTATTAATGGTGTCGGTTGAGCGTTTTAAAAACGAGCGTTTTAGAGAGTTTATAAGCCAAGTTGCGCTGTCTATGCTGGTGGTAGACGAAGCGCACTGTATATCTGAATGGGGCCATAACTTTAGACCCGACTACCTTAAACTACCTCGATACCGCGAAGAGCTAAATATTCCACTGGTACTATTACTCACCGCCACAGCCACTAAAAAAGTAAAACGCGACATGAGCGAGCGTTTTAATATTGCCCCTGAGTGTATTGTACAAACCGGCTTTTACCGCGCTAACCTCGATTTAAGCGTGCTAAGTGTAAAAACGGCTGATAAAAACACTGAGCTTACAAACATAGTGCGTGCGCAAAATGGCCCAGGTATTGTGTATGTAACGCTTCAGCAAAGTGCTGAGCAAGTGGCTAATACACTAAGTGCGCAAGGTATTCAGGCGGTTGCGTATCATGCGGGGCTTAAAGATACACTACGCTGGCAAATTCAAGATGATTTTATGGCGGGTAAAATTAACGTTGTTGTGGCAACAATAGCTTTTGGTATGGGTGTTGATAAATCAGATATTCGCTTTGTTATTCATTACGATTTACCAAAATCAATTGAAAACTACAGCCAAGAAATTGGCCGCGCAGGGCGCGATGGCAACCCATCAAACTGTTACACCTTGGCTAATTTAGATGGCCTAAACACAGTAGAAAACTTTGTGTATGGCGACACCCCTGAGCTGAGCGGCATTGAATACGTAATTAACGATATTAAAGCCCAGTCGCAGCAATGGGAAATGCAAGAATACAGTCTTTCAAGCGAAAGTAACATTCGCCAATTAGCGCTTAAAACCTTGCTGGTACAACTAGAAATGCAAGGTGCAATAACGCCGCAGTACGCCTATTATGCCGATTTTAAATACAAGTTTTTGGTTGATAAAAACGAGCTACTTAGCCAGTTTGACGAGCAGCGCCAAGCCTTTTTAACGCAAATATTTAGCCACACCGATTTTAAAAAAATATGGGGCACGCTTAATTTCGACACCCTTACCCAAGCCGCCCAAGTTGACCGTAAACGCGTAGTGGCAGCGCTTGACTACTTAGCCGAAAAAAACCTAATAACCCTTGAAACCAAACGTATTACCCAAGTTTACAAAGTGCATAGTGAGGTTATAAATAACCCTGAACTTGCAAAACAATTACACAGTTATTTTATCGAAAAAGAACAAGCCGAGATTAAACGTATAGCTGCATTGGTACGCTTTTTTGAGCTACAAAGTTGCTTAAGCTATAACTTGGCGCGCTATTTTGACGACCAAAATGCGCCAGCGCAATGCGGGCATTGTAGTGTATGCCGTGGTAATGCTGTAAAGCTTGAGTATTCAATAGAGCCTGCTCACATAGCCGATGACGTTGTTTATCAAAAAGTGGATGAGTTTTTAGCGCACATGGCGACAAAAGGTATTCACAGTGTAGGTATTGAAACTCAGTGCCGCTTTTTAGCGGGCATGAGCGTGCCATTATTTGCACGTAATAAAGTGCGCCAACTGAGTGGTTTTGCGCTTTGTGAGCAGATGCGTTACAGCGATATAAAAGCAAAACTACTAGCGCGTTAAATTAGTTACTGTATCCTAGTGGCTTATTAAAAAAAGTAAGTCACTATGCCTAATACTGTTATTCCAAGTAAAACTATTTCCTCTACACCAGAGCCCGTAACCTGCGCTAATTGCCAGGCATGTTGCTGCCAATTAGAAGTGCGCATAGTGACCGACACGGGCGTGCCTTTTCAGTACATTGATTACGACAAATGGGGCAGCGAAGTAATGAAACGTGCAGACGACGGCTGGTGCCAAGCACTCGACCGTAACACGCTAATGTGTACTATTTACGAAAACCGCCCACTTACGTGTCGCGAGTTCGAAATGGCCTCAAATGAGTGTATTACTGAGCGCGAAATAGCGGGTATTTAATAAAAACATATGCACTAAAAAAGGGGCTCAAAAAGCCCCTTTGGTTTATCTGTGTTTTGTACTAAGCTAATTAATCGTATTTAGCTTCTAGCTCATTAGCTGTATGAAACTTCTCGTGGCTTTGTAATTGCTCATCGTACTTTACAAGGTGTTTAAAGTGGACAAGCTGGCCTGAGTTTTTAACTATTTCTACAATAAACGACATCATAATATCGGCACCGGTTAACGTGTCGCCGACTAAATAACGTTTACCTTGGAGTCGGTCGTTAAAGTAGCTAATTACTTTTACGGTTTCTGCATCGGCGTAATTTTCTAAAAACTCTGTTTTAGCGCCATCTTTTAAAACAAACATTTTAAGCAGTAGCGGCAAAATAGCAGAGCTTTCGGCAAAGTGAAGCCATTGTTGATACTCAACATATTCGGCAGTGCCTGCTTTTGGCGCAAATTTACCGTTACCGTATTTAGTAATTAAATAGTCGGTAATCGCGCCAGATTCGGTAACAATTAAGCCATCGTCTTCAATCACTGGTGACTTACCTAATTGGTGTACTTTTTTAAGTTCGTCAGGCGCTAAAAAGGTCTCTGTGTTGCGCTGGTAGGCAACAATTTCGTAATCAACATCAAGCTCTTCTAAAAGCCAAATAATACGTTTTGAGCGCGATTTGTTTAAATGGTGTAGTTTAATCATGTCAGTCCTTGTTGGCGTTACTGCATGTGCAGTAACGCTTTGTAAAATTTAAAGTGGCTCGTTAATTTTAACAACGGTTTTACCAAAGTTTTTACCATTTAGCATATCGTTAAATGCGCTAATGGTGTTTTCAATACCTTCTACCATGTGTTCGCGGTACTGTACTTTGCCTTCTTTAAGCCATTTTTGCATGTCTTGTGCAAATTCGTCGTAGCGGTGGCCGTAGTCGTCGAAAATTATAAAGCCTTGCATTTTAATACGTTTAGTAAGCAATTGCCCCATAAGCATACCCATACGATCAGGACCATCTGGAAGGCTGGTAGAATTATATTGCGATACTAAACCACACAGTGGCACACGGGCTGCGGTATTAAGTAGAGGTAATACGGCATCAAACACTTTACCGCCCACATTTTCATAATAAACATCTATGCCGTTATCACAGGCTTTTTCTAGCTGCTCTGCAAAGTCATCCGCTTTGTGATCAATACAGGCATCGAAGCCCAGCTTTTCAACAGCATGTGTACATTTTTCGCTGCCACCAGCAACGCCTACCACTTTACAGCCTTTAATTTTGGCTATTTGGCCAACGGTTGCGCCAACCGGCCCTGTTGCTGCAGCTACTACGACGGTTTCGCCTTCTTTAGGTGCGCCAATATCAAGTAAGCCCATGTAGGCTGTAAAGCCTGGCATACCCATAATACCGAGTGCGTACGATGGGTTTTCTGGCTCTTTACCTAATTGCATAAGGCCTTCGCCGTTAGTAATGGCGTAATCTTGCCAACCGGTGTAAGCAAGTACCCATTCGCCTTCGCTGTATTTATCGTTTTTAGACTCTTCTACTTGGCATACGGTAGCGCCTACCATTACATCGCCCACATTAACCGGATCGGCATACGACTTTGCATCGCTCATGCGGCCACGCATGTATGGGTCAAGTGATAGGTAAATAGTGCGCAGCAGCACCTCGCCATCTTTAAGCGCTGGTAAATCTACTGTTTTAAGTTCAAAGTTTTCATCGGTAGGGGCACCGTGCGGGCGTGATGCTAAAGTAAGTTGACGACTAGTTGCAGACATAAAAATCTCCTCTTAAGAGTGAATTTACTTAGCGAATGTTTACGCGTTTAAAACCAGGTTGAGCCTAAACAATAATGCGCGCTAAGTTTTACGAAAATAAAAATTTGTACCTTAATACACGAGCTTTGGGCGCGAGGCTGGTAATTCAAGCTTTGCAGAGTATTTATTCTAAACGGTTTATTTTAGCTTGCTAAAAATATGGCTATCGTAAAACACACCATTTTTATAAATGGCCTGTTTGAGAACGGCTTCAGCTTTAAAGCCGCATTTAGTGAGTGCCTTTACAGAGCCAGTATTACCAGCAAATACAGCGCCAAAAATTCTATTTAGGTTTGAGCTTTTAAATGCGTCATCGCAAATTTGCGAAATAGCCTGGCTCATTACTCCTTGCCCCCAAAAGTGGCTATTAAGCCAATAGCCTATTTCGCCACTGCGGCTATATTCAAATTCTCCGGGGGTGATACCAATACACCCCGCAAATTGCTCATCTACAACAATGGCCTTAACTATTCCACTTTTAGAGCCTTGGTTTATCCACCAGTCGGCGTCGGCTTGAGTATACGGAAATGGAATTTTAGAGGATAAAAAGCGCGTAACCTGTTCATCATTTAAGGTATTAATAATGTGTGGCGCGTCTTTTGGTTTAAAGTCTCTTAGGGTGATCATTGTTTTAATTAAGTGTCTGTTGCATACGGGTCAACTTAGCAAGCAATTAGAGATTGCACAATCACAAAGATTAACCGTTTACGGCTATAACTTTGTTTTAAAGTACTCTAATATAAGCAAAATATGATACCTGTTTAAGATACCTTTATGCACCCACACATAGCAGCCCTTTATAATAGTGCCCAAAAACCAAGCCGTTTAATTATAGGTTTAATGAGTGGTACCTCGTTAGATGGGCTCGATGTAGCACTGTGTAAGGTAACGGGCGCAGGTATAAATACGCAAATTGAAGTGCTTAACTTTACCACCGTTGACTATAACAACGAGTATAAAAGCAAAATAAAGCAAGTATTTGCTAAACGAGAGTGTGATTTAGAACTTGTTACTTTATTACACCCGTGGGTTGGTAAACTCCATGGCGATATGGTTAATCAGTGCTTACATACTTGGCAGGTAAATCCAGCAAGTATTGATGTAATAGCCAGTCACGGGCAAACAATTTACCATTGCCCACAGTCGCAGCATAATCATAAAAGCTTTACTAATGGCACATTACAAATTGGCGATAGCGACCAAATAGCCGTTACTACCGGTATTACAACGATTGGCGACTTTAGGCAAAAACACATAGCCGCAGGAGGGGAAGGTGCACCGCTTGCGGTATATGGCGATTACTTATTTTTTGCAAACCCCAATGAGAACCGCATTTTATTAAACATGGGTGGTATTGCTAATTTAACGTTTTTACCTAAAAGCGGTGATGCAAATAGCGTATTTAGTAGCGATATAGGCCCAGGTAACACCATTATGGATGCGTACGTACAGCAGAATTTTAAAGGTATGCACTTTGATGATGGCGCTAGAATAGCTAAAGCTGGCAAGGTAAATACAGCCTTATTAAATGCAATGTGTAGCAACACTTTTTTTGAGCTTGCGCTGCCTAAAACAACAGGGCCTGAGGTATTTAATTTAGGCTATTTATATGCTGCTCAACAGCAAACAAATACACAGCACTTAAGCCATGAAGATGTAATGGCAACTTTAAATATGTTTAGCGCGAGGGTAATTGCAAACGCGTTAAATGAATGCGGGCAAAGTGCTAAAGAGTGTGTGGTGTACGCAAGTGGTGGCGGTATTCATAACCCATTATTAATGGCGCACCTTAATGCGCTGTGCCCGACTATTAAAGCGTTTAAAAATACCGACGATTTAGGCATAAACCCCGATGCCAAAGAAGCCGTACTATTTGCCATTTTAGCCAACGAATGCCTAGCAGGTGAGCAGCAGCACCTAAATAATACTGCGCAGGGTATTGCTGGGGTCACTATGGGTAAAGTGAGTTTTGCTGATTAAGTTTTTATAAATTTGTATACCAACACATTAAAAAAACGAAAATAAACTTGAGCTCATATTCCGAAAGTATTTTTTAACGCCGTGTGGCTTAGTTTGGCTTTTAAGGGCTTGCTGATTTTTATAACCAGCCTCAAACGCATTTACTTGCATATCAAACTGTAAACTATTTTTTAAAGTGGCATTTAAGCCATGCAGAATCAATTGCATTACTAAGCAGTGGCTTTGGGTAATTTTACTTAATGTTAAATACACATAACCACGCTCTAAGTCGGCGTTAGTGAGTACTTTTTCAGTAAAGTATTGTGCATCACGGGCACTGGGATATGTTGCGCTCAGCGAAATAATATCGTTTTCGTGGGCGTCGTCAGGCAATACGCATTGCAGCGTTATTTCATGCATAGCACTGGCTTGCAAGGTTAACTGCTCGTATTCCATTGTGTGGCCCATAGCCGCAGAGAGAGGATCTTCAAACGATTGTAACGCAAATGTGAGTTGCGTCATTGGTGTGCTCATTTACTTCAACTTCTAGATTATAAAAAATACAGTTCGAGTTTAAATTATCACCTATTTTGATTGCAGTTTTATGACAAATTGCACTTAATCGGATAATCGCTGTATTTTGATCAAAAAAGATCGCTATATGTTCTTTCTCATTCAACTTTGGAATAATTTGTCACACATCTGGAATAAAGAGCCTTACGTGGCAAGGCTTGTAGGGATGGTGCTGTCGTTCCTTATTTGGGTTTTCCTCATAGGCTTCTCTTCATAGGGAATAGAATTTGGTTTTTTAGGCTTTACCTAATCAAAGCATTAAATAGAGATTCCAAATTAAAATTTCATACTTATCTTTTTTGATTTAATACGGTATGCATTGCGGTTGAATGTTGTAGCCCGTATTAAAAGAGTTCCCCACAAGCCAAGCTATCTTATGCTAAAAATGTAGTAAGGCCTTTATGAGCGATAACAGGTCATTGAGATTGGCTAAATATCGTCGTTAATTGATTGGTTAAACTGCACTTTGCGCATATATTCATGAAAATGAGCGCTGCGCGCAAATTGGATTATTAACTTCACCTAAAAACTTTAGAAAACTTAGTTATAGTAATACCTTAGGTAATTTGCTAAAACTATATAAAGTAGATAGATGAGCGTTATGTCGGCAGAAATATGCTTGATGAGCGTACTATTAAATTGCTAGGTGTTCGGCAGATCTTACAGTAGGGATATAACTTGAAAATTAGACACTTAGAAGAATTTGATCATAAAGATCTTCATAATATTTATAGCTTTACGGAAGTAATGGCAAATACATCACAACTTCCTTTTTTGAGCTCTTCGCAAGTTTCAAATCTCTTTTCAGCATCAAATCAATACACGTTAGTCGCAGAAGTTGATGGTAAGGTGGTTGGACACGTGACGCTATTCCTAACGGATAAAGTTCGGGATAAGCATACTGCTTCTATTGCCATCGCTGTTCACCCTGAAAGTCACGGACAAGGTGTCGGAAAAGCCTTGATGCATGAAGCAATCAATCAAGCTGATAATTGGCTTAATTTAGTTCGTGTTGAATTAGAGGTTCATGCTGATAATCTTTCAGCCAAAGCTCTGTATGAAAAGGTAGGCTTTGAAACTGAGGGCATTAAGCGTTTGAGTACATTCAAAAGTGGACGGTATATAGATATGGTTATCATGTCCAGAATCAGCCCTGCACATGGAATGAACGCATAACAAAGCGTTTAAGGCAGATTCGCAACGCATGGCATTCTTGGTTCAAATGAGTTTTGTGTTTACGGTTTAATGGTTTAGGTTAGACGTAGGCGTCGCTCACTACTTAACGCGGCGTTATGTTGTTTTGCAAGTTAGTAGGAATTTTTAAAGGGATTTGAATTGAATGAAATTTTTCAAACTTACAGTGATAATATTATTTGCTTTAATTATTGGTGCAGCACTGTCATACCAGAAAATCATCACAGACATATTGATACCACAGTATGTTGACTGGGCTTATGAAACTGAAAGAAAAGGCTCGGAGTCAGGAATTCCGCTAAATTCACGAGAATTAGCTTTGGCAGCTGATATAGGAATTCAAAAACCAGAGAAAGTCAGGATTGTACATGTTGAAGAAGTACCCTTTCCATTCAAAAACTTCGCTCTAAAAACACTAGGTGAAGCACTAGGTTTTATTGGTGAAGGTATTACCAATAACGCTCAGGCTTTCGGGTATTCTATTTATGTTCGTAATGGATATGAGCTCAATAGGCCAAAATTGGCTCATGAATTGGTTCATGTGCTACAAATCGAAAGATCTAGTCTTGACCAAGTGATAACTCAGCACTTCTCTGACATAGCTGAATTTGGTTATGACAAAGCACCTTTAGAAGTCGAGGCTTTTAAAGCAAATAAACAGTATGCAGCTGATTGGTAATTAAACGTTGAAAAATCACATTAAGTCGGTCGCAAGCTCCCTGGGACAGTAATACGTGGACTCAGTCGCTTCGCTCCAAATTTTAGCCCACGTGTTATTCCCCCTAAGCGGGATGTTAGTTGGCTTCAACCTAGTCAGCAGCACGGAACAAGTTTTCGGAGTATTTAAAAGTGGACTTTGTTATAGGCTTAATTCCATTTTTATTGTTCTATGTTTTAGTGAATTATATCCAAAGCACTATTGGGTATTACCCTAAACTAGCTAGAGAATATAAAACGGATTTAAGCATTTCGGATTCATCTATTTTTAAATCACGCAGTATGTACCTGACAAATATTGCAGATATTTCTCGTGAGAAAAACAGTGAATATAGGACTTGGCTAAATATCAAATCATTTGAGCAAGGGGTATTTATAAGCCAAAAACGGATGCTGATTCTACTATTTCCCAAGAGTTTTTTTATACCATGGGAGCAAATTAGCTTAATAAAAGAGAAAACTAATTTTCTTAAAAATCAATATCTTTATAAAGTCGAATATAAAAAAGAACCTATTTATATCATTACGAAATTCGATTTGTTAAAAAGCTCAACTAACAAGAAAATCAATAAGGACTAAAAACAGTCGGCTTTTGCTCCTGCGTCGCCTATTTTAGCCAACAATTTTTGGGTCAAAAGAGTCAAATTTTGACTTCATACATCAAGGTTTGCCAGTGCCTGCTGATGTCGCACTAGCGAAGTTTGCCAGAGTACGCCTATCAAATTAACTATATCCTTAAACCTTTAATGTACTTGAGTGGCTAGCAACGTACGGGTGATCCCTTCCAGCGTTAATTGAGAAATAAGCTCAATTCCAGCATTGAATGGGAAATATTCCAAATTCCTATTGGAAATTCACTTATTAAAGCCTCGCCTTATATAAAGCCCTGTTCCAAGCTTGAATGAGAAAGAATATAAGTGAGGTTGTTTTAGCTGTTTAGAGGTTATATTTAGAACCTCTCTTAGTGTTATGGTAATACTAAGCAAATAAATTTTAGAAATAAGGTATTTATAGGTGTTTTTTAATAGAACCGTGTTTTTAGTTTTTACTTTATTATCGGGCTGTTCTATAGCTAAAAGCGTTGATTCGTTTTCTTTAAGCGAAATGAGTGAAACACAATACTTACTTGAAACAGCAGCGCAGCCCACGATTAAAGTTATTGCTGATGTGCAAGGAGCTGACGAGCTAGAATTAGTAAAAGTTTATGATTTAACGTGTAATGGTGTTAACTACCAAGTGCCTGCCGTTAAGGGAGATATCGAAAACGCGGTGTCTATTACTGAACACATAGAGTATTTTATATTTAAAAACGTAGGCGATAATTTATCAGCGATTAAAACAATCGGATCTATTGAGGTTAAAAGGCGAAGTGACGGTATTGTAGTGAATGAGCACACCATCGACCCATCACTGACCAGTTTTAATAAAAACCTGTGTAACAGTATTAACCGCAGCGGCGATATGGATTACCCAATACAATTTGCAGGCGCTGGTAATTAGTATTTAAAAACTAACTTAAATATTATTTACTAAGTAACTATAAAGCCCCTGTGTTAAACGTAACGTTTAACACAGGGGCTTTATAGTTTTAGATTAACTGGCTTAACACGCAAACGCATTAAAACGAATACTGCAGCCTTAATGAGATTGCATTGCCCGATGTGATAGTACCGCCTGCTTCAAAGTAGTCGGCCATAAACTTTATGTTTTTGTTTACGGTGTAGTTAACGCCGAGGGCGTAGGTTTTTGCGTCTTGGTTTTCTTGCTTGAGCTTAAGTAGGCTGTAGCGGCCTGTAACTTCCCAGCCTGGCTCTGAGCTTGCGCCTAGTTTTGCGTTTTTATACTTACGGTATCCGCCTGATAGCTGATAACCAAATTGCAAATAGCCGCCTTCGTAATCATTGGTTGTATTTTCAATACTGGTTACTTGTGCTTGTTGCCACTCGGCCATCATGGTAAATCTATCTTTAAGCCATAGTAGCTCTACGCCTTGTTGCGAGAGGCTATCTGCATTAATTTTATCGCCTTCTATTAATGAGTCGGCGGTATAAACCTCAAGAGGTTCATTCACTCTAAATTCGTTACCGTCGTACTGCCTTTCACTAAAGGCGATGCCTAGGTGTAAAAGGTTGGTATCTTGCTGCCATGGCACCCAAGCTACCCGCCCTGTAATAGCTGATGTTGCTTCGTCTTCATCGGGCTCGTAATAACCTAGCTGCCAATTTACTGAGGCTATGTCCCCGGAAAGGCTAATACCTAAGCTGCGTCCTGGTGAAAACGCTTCGCTTATCATGCTACGCTCAAGCATTAGTAATTTACGCGAGCTAGTTAGTTTTTCTAGGCCAAAACCTTCTTTTTGTTGGCCTATGGTTAAATCGGCATATTTCCAGCCAGAGTATTCTAGGTAGGCGTCTTTTATTTCGGTTTCGCCATCGGCAAAGCCAAGCTGAAATTTACTTTTCCAGTCTTTGCTTATGTCTGATTTAAAACTTAGGCGTGCGCGGCGTATTTCAGAGGTACTTTCTGAGCTGCTGCTGTCGTATTGCCCCTCTAACAATGAGGTATCAAACTTGTTGTAGTCGAGCATGATATAGCCGCTTAGGTCTATATCGTCGTTAATTTTGGCAAAGCTTGCGTTACTAACAAGGCAAAGCGCTGAAAGTGCCGCATAAGTCATCGTTTGTTTAGAGGTCATGTTAGGCTGCCTTTGTTTGTTTTTCGGCTAAGTAACTTACTTTTAGTTGCGCTACGTCTCTTAAAAAGTCGATGTGCTCTATATCTACAGCAACTACGTTTAGGCCTGTGCGCTGTTTTAAATCATTGATGAGAATGGCTTGGTTTTGTGGGGTTATGTTTTCTATGCGCTCGTAGCAAACGCTTTGTACTTCGTAGCGTTTTACAAATACGCTTGAGTCAATCAAAAAGGCAATTAAGCAAATAATGCCATTAAGAATACTTAGCTCAATTAGGCTCATTTGCCCTACAGAGGTCAGTAAAGCAATGGCAGTAACAAGGAATAAGTAGGTCATTTCTTTAATCGAAATAGACTCAGTGCGGTACCTTAGCATGGTAAATACGGCAAATAGGCCAAATGCAAATTCCATCGACATATCAACGCCGTGCAGCAAAAAGGTAATAATAAAAACGCCTACGCCAAATAAAATAAACGAGCCTGCTACCACTGCATTTTTACTTACGCGAAAATAACAGCCATAGCAAAGTACCGCCAGCGATAGGATGTTTACTAAAAAGCGGGAAAGAAAAATAAGATCTAATTTGGTCATTTTAATTATTCTCTAAAGGTAAAAGTGGGTTAGTGCGGTTAAGGTGTTTTAAACGGGCTAAAACAGGTTTAAAGCGGTTTACTTTTAAACGCTCGGGGTAGAGCAAAGCACAGCCAATGCAGTATTTACTAAACGAGGCAGGGAATATGTGGTGTTTGCTCATAAGTTTATAAAATGGCGAGCGTTTTGTTTTTTTACTTTGTTTAAGCTCGGCAATAAAAAAGCCCGGTAAGGTTATTTTGTTATCGCCTTTTGGGGTGTTGTACCACAGGTTAAAATCAAGCGTTAAGCGCTCGGCTTTTTCTTCGTTAGCTAGGGCTATGCGGTTATAGCCGCTTTGCTGGGTTACATTTAAATGTGCAAAGCTGTTTTTCATTTGCTCTTTAATAAACGCCGTGCTGTTAGCTTGCTCGTTGTTAGTTTGCGCGAGCTTTATACGTGTTTTTACTGTGCGGCTTTGGTTGTTTTTTAGTTTTATTTCTAGGTATTCGGTGGCGGTATCAACGTAGCGCCTTTGGCGTACTTTGTAGCGATTAAGCTTACCGTTATGGTGGGCTTTATATAAATCAAGTTCGGGCGTATCAAAGTATTGATTATAATAAGAGAATAAACGCTTACCTTGTATATCAAGTACCCGATACTGGCCTTGTATATGAGTAAGTAGCTCAGGTAAAAACGACAGCGGTAGCATAAACTTGCTATCTACACGGTTCATTAAATTAGCGTTATTAAGATCGTTTAATCCGTAACCTTCAAACGGAATAAGCAACTCGTTAATTAAGCTTGTTAGTGAGCCATGCGCGTTTGACTCTTGAGGTTGAGCCTGCTTATTTTTAGTGTTTATTGCAGTAATTGCTACTGGTGAGATTGAAGTATCCTTTTCAAAAAGTTCATCCTTAAAACGTGCTTGAATTGTCATAATTTTCTCAGATTATTAAATTGCAAAGTAATAGAGTGCAGTGCCAGCGTGCTGACACTGCATGAAGGATGGGTTGTTTATCTAGAGCAAAATCCGCTGCCATCGCCGGCTGAGGGCAATGTGCCATTAAGCTGCGCGGCCATATTTGCTACGCGGTACTGCATAAACGACGTTAAACCGTAAAACTGCCCCGTAGTAGAGGTTAGGTTTTGCTCAAAGTAGGTTGAGCCATAAAAACTAGTGGGGTCGTTTTGTACGTGCTCACGGATTAAGTCGGCTATTTCATTTACGCGTGCGTTAAATGTGTCGCTTGAAAGTGAGCCATTAATAAGCTGTGTTAAATAACTGTGGTACGTATCGAGGTGGCTTTGTTCGGCAAATACATTAGCAATTAATGGGCGCTCGCTTAATGCGCCGCTTACAGGCTCATCAATGTAGAGCTCTCTTACATCTACGCCATTACAATCCATGTTAAAGGTGCCGAATGACTCATTAAAATCCCACGGTAAAATGCTAAATACGCCATCGTCATCGTAAATATAATAGTTATGTGCAAGCGGGCCGTGGTAGCTATCTAAATTAGACAGTGAAGTACTTACCGACATATAACGCAGCAGTGTGTCTATATCTATGGCGCTGGTTTCGCCTTTATCAAGCGATTCTACAAAGTTAATAAAGGCGCCGTTATCGGTGGTGTCTTCGTTGGTTTGCAGGTTTATATCGGTGTAGCTTTGTATGTCGTCACCTAGCCATAATAAATCGCTGCCTGTGCCATCTGGCTTGTATAAATCGCCATTACTGTTGGTAAAGTGTTTTTCAACAAATTCGCCATCTACGGCTTCTACCATTAAGTACAAACCAAATAGTTCGCCGTTTACATAAAAGTTAACGTAAGCATGCTCAGGCGTTGGCACGCCCATTTCATCCATAAGCTCGTAGGCGATTACTTCACGCATGTACGACGGGTCGTTAAACGAGTTTTGTAGTGTGAATTTTTTTAGCCCAAAAAACTTTTGCCCCGACACATATTCGTTAATATCAACCTTAAAGCTGTAACGGTCGCTGCTAGAGTTGGCAACGCTGCTTAAGCTTGAGCCGCCTTTTGTGCGAATAGCCACGCTATCGAGTGTTACCCCATTAAAGGTAATAGCGGTTTCGTGGTATTCCTCATCAAGTGGGTTATCTAGAATGTCTTGCCAGTTTTCGTCGGTAATTGTAATAGAAAGCGTATTAACGGCCGAAGGTGTAAAGGCGGTTGCAACTGTATTTTCACTACTTGGGGTAGGTGTTAAAAACGCATGAGTAAAGCCTGTACTGCTACTTAGGCCGTAACTAAAGCCTGTGGCTACATCACTTTCGTCCCAGTCAATATAGTCAATTACTTCATCGTTGAGTATTAAGCTTAGCTCGTCTTCTTTGCCTAGTTTAAACGGGACGTAGTAAGTGCCTGGGTCTTCATCGGTGGCATAAATAGTAATGTATTCACCTGCGTATAAATCTATGTCGGGCAGGGTTACGGGGTCTATGTCGTCGCTTTCATCAATAACGTGGTAGTTGGCTAAGTTAATTGTATTTTCGCTGTTGTTGTATAGCTCAAACCAGTCGTTGCCATTATCTGCGGCGCTTGCCACTATTTCGTTAATAACGAGTGGCCCGTGGGTTGCTTGGCTGTTTGAGCTAAGCTCTGTTGGAGTGAGTACCGCAGTTGCATCGCTGCCATCTGGGTAGCGGCCATAGCTGTAACCACTTAGCGCTTGGCCTTTATTCCACGATAACTGCTCTATAATTACATTGTTACTGTAAAGGCTTACGGTATCGCTTGCGCCTAATTTAAACGCTACGCTTGGCAGGTCGCCTAAATCATCGGTGCTTGCGTAAATGCGGTAAAACTCACCAGGCGCTAAAGTAATATCAGGTAGAGCAAATTGCTCGTTATTGTCATCACTTAGTGTGTAGTCGGCTAAATAAACATCGCTACTGCTTGTTACATAAAGCTCTATCCAGTCCTCGCCGCCGCTGCTGTCTTTTGCTACTACTTCGTTTATACGAAGTGGTGCATCTTCAGCAATTAGCGTTGTAACAAGTGTAGAGGTATCGGCTGTTTGGTTAGCTGCGCCCTCTGTGGGCGTTAGGGTTTGCGCGGTGCCGGTGCCATCGGTGTATAAGCCGTAACTAAAACCTTCTGCGGCTTCGCCTTCTTCCCAATCAAGTACAGACACCGCAGTGCCGTCCTCATATAATGTAACCGCATCGTCACTCCCTAGTTTAAAGGTAACGTAATAACCGTTATCGGGCGGCGTGTCGGTTTCATCAATGGCTTGAATAACAATAAACTCACCTTGCGAAAGCGCTACTGCGGGTAAAGCTTGAGGCACTCTATCGGCGTTATCATCAACGAGCGAAAATACCGATAAGTCGGCAATATCTTCAGTGGCGTATAGCTCAATCCAATCGTAGGTGGTATCGCTTGGGCTTGCGACAATTTCGTTAATAACTAAGCCCGTGGAGGTGGTTGTTGATGATGAGTCAGTTTGCTCTGTGCTGCTATCGGTTGTTTGCTCAGTACCGCCACAGCCATATAAAAATGTAGTAGAGGCGATAACTGAATAAAATATAAAAGGTTTTATATTCATGTATGCACGCTTATTATTTTATTAAAGTGGGCAAACTATAAAAATAGAAGGTGCAAACAATGTGTAAACATTCAGTAATATTCAGTATAGTGAGCTTAATTACTCACTTTAAAAGTTACTTTAACCTTATGTTTAAACAATTAATTTTATTGTGCGCGTTAAGCATGCCGCTTGTAAGTAATGCCGCTACTGCGCCATTTTCGGGCGATATTACAACTGATGTACTATTAAGTGATTACGATAAGTTTAATAAGCAGTACAACGCATTTACGCCAACCGAGCAAGATATAGCCTTAATGCAAAAGCTAGAAGGCAAGGCGTTAGTTGTATTATTTGGCACTTGGTGTCACGACAGCCAACGCGAAGTACCAAAGCTTATTAAGTTACTTGATGAATCAAAGGTAGAGCTTGCAAGCGTTAAATATGTGGCCGTGGGTTACAACAAGCAAGACGACGCCGGAATAGCACAGGCGCACGACTTGCAATACACGCCAACGTTTATAGTAAAAGACGATGGAAAAGAGTTAGTACGCGTAATTGAAAAACCAACGGGTTCATTGGCGCAAGATTTAACGCAGGGTTTGTGAGTAGAGCTTGGGGCTGTGAGAGCTTACTGATTCAGCCTAATAGACTTATAAGTTAGCTGGTGGACTGTTATGAATGATCTCTTAGTATTTTAATATGAGAGGTCAGGATTTTACCCCTTTGTTTTTTTTAAGGAGGAAGTATGTTTTTAAAAAGTGATGTAGAAAAGCTTGAAGAAAACTTTAGGTTAGCTAAGCAGGCATTACCTGATATTGATAGTTCTAGTGGCTACCCTAATTATCCTGAAGTTATTTCTGAATTTATGAATAGTCTATGTTCCCCTCCGTGGTTAAAAATTGATTATGACCCAAAAGAAGTAAAAAATATCATTTCAAATATAGATAATGCTTCCCCTGATAATTTACGTAATGTATTGACAGATGCAAATCGTATTGAACGTTTTGGTTGTGGGCAATGGGCAGTAATTTTAGGCGGAGATTTTTTTCCTTTAGTTATAGCTCGTGCTTATGAGCTCACAAAACCCTAACAAACATAAGCGGTAGAGGACAAACTGTCTCACACATCACGAGTTATCAACGCTCGCTTTAACGTTTATGTAAATTTACGACGCGCGTTAAATTCACTCATTTAAAAATTGAGCACTAAATAAACTTTTTTCGAATGCTTGCGCAGCATGCGAAGACGGTCTGTCTTTATAATGCAGTTGGTATAGCGGCCGAGAGAGTTGCTCGTTATTTTTTTGGCTCAGGCGCGTTAATTTACCTAGCTGCACTAAATCCTCTGTGACTACGTTTGGCAATAAAGCGACCCCCATACCTTGAGCAACAGCTCTTGCTATGGCTTCGTTGCTGCCTAATTGCATACTTTGCTCAGCTTGTACGCCATGTTGTGCTAATAACTTTACAGACATTTCTAACGTGCCAGAGCCTGGCTCGCGTAATAACCAAAACTGCTCGTTTAACCATGCTTTTAAGTCTTTAGTGGGCTTAAAGTTGCTCGGTATAACCACACTCATTAAATCATTTTGCCAGTGCTTACTTATTATATGCGGCTCGGTAGGTGTGCCTTCAACCAGTGCTAAATCTATAGTGCATTCAAGTAAGGCATGCTCAATTTGCGCGGTATTAGCCACTTGTACTTCTACTTTTATATGCGGGTACTGCGCACAAAATTTGGCTAAATAAGGCGGTAGCCAATAACTGGCAATGGTGGTGCTGGTGCCTATAACTAATGTACCGCGCTTAAGCCCTGTGCGCGATTTTATATCGTCAATGGCGGCTTTTTCGATAGCAAAAATACTGCGGGCGTGATCATACAAAGCTTGGCCGCCTTCGCTTAAGGTGAGCTTTTTACCCTTAGATGCACGTTCAATAAGTTGCATATTTAACTGATGCTCTAGCTCTTTTAGCGCTTTAGAAACAGCGGGCTGGCTTATAAAAAGCGCTTCGGCTGCGCCTGAAAAGCTACCCAATTTAGCCACTGTATAAAACACCCTAAGCGCATGTAAGTTCATTGTATAACCTTAAATTGCATAACTCTAAACTGTATAACTTTAAGTTATCGAATCATGATTTTAATATATTGGAGTTATATTTTGAGCTTTCTTACAATTAAGTCAACACATCAACTTGGTTTAAGTGAGGGAATATTATGCTTAGCGCTATTAAAAATAGTTTTCAGCCTTTGGGTATTAATACTAAGCAATACGGCGATACGCGCTGGTGGTTAGGTATGCTGCTGGTGGTTGTGTTAGCGGGGGCATCTGTTGCATTAAGTAAGTTACCTATAATGCAAAGTGCGCAATTTAGCTCCTTAACAATTGGGATTGTGCTTGGCATTATTGTGGGTAACAGTGTGTTTTCGCGTATAGCTACGCGTACAGATGTAGGCGTTGATTACGCTAAAAGTATATTACTCAAAGCGGGCGTTATTTTATTTGGGTTTAGGATTACTTTTGCGCAAGTAGCGGGTGTAGGCTGGCATGGCCTATTAACCGATGTGGTGATGCTGCTAGGTACGTTTATATTAGCAGTACAGCTAGGTAAGCGAGCTTTTAGGCTTGATGAACAAACAACCATACTAATAGGTGCGGGTAGCTCTATTTGTGGCGCCGCAGCGGTAATGGCAACAGAGCCGGTTATAAAAGCACAAGCGCATAAAGTATCTGTAGCGATGGCAACGGTTGTGGTGTTTGGCACGTTAAGTATGTTTGCCTACCCAATTATGTTTGAATATATGGGTGTGAGTGAGCATGCGTACGGTATTTTTGTTGGTTCAACCATTCATGAAGTTGCACAAGTGGTAGCAGCAGGGACTGCGGTAAGTGCCAATGCGGCCGACACCGCCGTGATAGAAAAAATGCTACGCGTAATGATGCTTGCGCCATTTTTAGTAGGCTTATCGTTTTGGCAAAGTAAAAAGCATGCAAACATAAACGCACATGGCGGCGAGCAAAAAGCGGGTATTACAATCCCTTGGTTTGCAGTGTTATTTATAGTGGCAAGTGGCGTGCATTCGTTATCGGTTATTCCGCAAGGTACTACAAGCGCTATTATATGGTTTGATAATATATTGCTTACCATTGCCATGGTCGCACTTGGGCTGCGTACCCACGTTGGCGCTATTCGCCAAGCGGGTATAAAGCCACTGTTATTAGCAGGTTGTTTATTTTTGTTTTTAACCTTAGGTGGCTTTGCCATTAATATAGGCATTGCGCAGCTGTTTTAAAATATAACCTGGTGGAGGGAGATTGGCTTAAATAGGCCAGTCTACTTCGTTTAAGTGATCGAGCTGCTGCGTTTTATTACTGTGCCCGTGCCATTTATTGGTATAAACACCATTTGGATCAAACTGCGCCGTTTGCTTTTGTATATTAAAGTGGCGGCCGCCACGCGGGTCAACCCCCACACCGGCTATGTATTGCCAGTTGCCCCAGTTTGCTGCTACATCGTAATCAATCAATTGTTGCTCAAAATAGGCTGCGCCGTATCGCCAATCAAGGGCAAGCTCGTTTACTAAACAGCTTGCTGCAATTTGCCTTGCTCGGTTTGAAATGTAACCCGTAGTGTTTAGCTCTTTCATAATGGCATTTACAAGCGGGTAAGGCGTTGTGCCGTTACACCAAGCAGCAAAGCGTGTAGGTGTAAAAGTAGTAAGCGGTTTAGTTTGTTTTTGCCCTTTAAAGCTAAACAGGGTGTTACCTGCTTTAAGTGCGTGCCATTTAAAATACTCTCGCCATAGCAGTTCAAATTTAATCCAATAAGTAGACTCGTTTGCCGTATTGCATTGCTCGTAATTTTCTACTGCTTTGTAAACTTGTTTTGCACTTATACAGCCAAAGGCAAGCCAAGTACTAAATTTGGTGGTGTTGTTAAAGCCATCAAGTTCGTTGCGAGTCGTTTTATAAGTACTTGGCATTGCGCCTGCAAAGTATTGCTTTAAATGAGCTTGCGCACTGTTAAACCCGCCATGCATTGCGCCTTTATTTGTTATACGTTCTATAGGTTTTTTTGCGCATAAAGTTATTGGCTTAGGCAGCAAGCCGTTTGGCAAAGTTGTTGGTGTAATAGGGCTATTAGCGGCCTCTACCTTTTTACGAAACGGGGTAAAGTGTTTGGGTAATTCGCTTAAATCAAAGGGGAGGTCATTTTGCTTAAAGAGCGTGTCTTGCTGCGACCCTGTAAATTGTGTATTGAGGCAATGTGCTTTGAGTAAGCTTATTTGGCGTTGCTCGTACACGCCAAATTGTTCGCTGTATACAACTTCATCAATATTTTGCTCATTAATACGCGCTTTTAAAAGCGATACGGGTTCGCCCTCAAGCACATGCAGGGTTTGCCCGCGCTCAATAAGTGCTTGTTGTAGTTCGTACAAGCTTTGCATTAAAAATTGCTGTTTGTGTATGCCGTAAGGTTTTTGTTGGTAATTATTATTTTTAAACCAGTGCGGGTTTATAACAAATACAACATCAAGCGCGCACTGCCTAGTAGCAAGGTCACTAAAAACTGGGTTATCGGTTAGGCGTAAATCGTTTTGTAGCCAATATAAAATGCGTTTGCTCATACTTATGCTCTGGTCTTTGTAATCATTAAGTTTACGAAGCAAAAGCGGCTAGGGATTAGTTTTGAGGTGTTTAATGCAGTTTTGAAAAGGGCGATAAACTTACCGCCCTTCAGTGTTTAAAAGTATTGTTTTAACTTACTGGTTTTTGCTCTGCTATCCAATCGTTTATAACGTCTTCAAGCACTGCCATAGGCAATGAGCCTTGGCCAATAACAGTGTCGTGAAAGCTGCGTATATCAAATTGAGCACCAAGCTCTTTTTCGGCTTTTGCGCGCAGCTCTCGTATTTTTATTTCGCCCATTTTGTACGAAAGCGCTTGGCCTGGCCATGAAATGTAACGATCTATCTGATCTTCCACCGCACTTTGTGGTAAAGCAGTGTGACTGGCTAAGTAATCAATTGCTTTTTGGCGGCTCCAACCAAAGGCATGAATACCGGTATCAACAACAAGCCTCACTGCACGCCACATTTCGTAACCTAAACGACCAAAGTCGCTGTGCGGGCTTTGATAAAAACCAGCTTCTTTACCTAAGCGTTCTGTGTATAGTGCCCAACCTTCGCCAAATGCAGAGTGGCTAAGTGTGCGTCTAAATTCGGGGACATTTAGCTCCATAGCAATGGCGTTTTGTAAATGGTGCCCGGGTATGGCTTCGTGCAGACTAAGTGCTTCTAAATTATATAAAGGCTGCAGTTTAGGTGTTGAGGCTAAAAAATAAGTACCTGGTGAGCGGTTATCTGGCGGTGGCATATAAAACGCCCCACGACTTGCTGAGCCCTTAATAGTAAAGGTGTTACGCGGTAAGTGGCCAAAGTAAGTGGGCAATTTACCATACATTTTTTGCGTAATGAACGCGGTTTTTTCTAGCAAGTCTTGCGCGTCTTTTGCGTAAAATTGCTCATCGGTTGCTAAAAATTCTAAAAACTCACTATAGGTGCCATCAAAGCCTACTTCATCAATAATATTTTGCATTTGCGCTTTAATACGCGCGACTTCTTTAAGGCCTAGTTGGTGTATTTGTTTGGGTGTGGCGTTTGTTGTGGTGTAGTAATTAACCGTGTACTTGTAGTAGTCAAGCCCGCCTTTAACGCTTGCTATGCCCGGCTGCGCTCTACAATGTGGCATATAGTCATTTTCAAAAAAGTCGTAAAAATGCTGATACGCAGGAATTACTTTATCTTTAATTACGGCTTGGGCTTTTTGTTTTAAGTTTGCTTTTTGCGCTGTACTAAAGGTATTAGGTATACGTGTAAAGGGCTCGTAAAGGGCGCTGTTTTCGGGGTTTTTGACTATGTGCGCGCTAATGCTTTGGCTGTAATTTTCAAAGGTTTTACAGTAATGGGTAAATCCTGTTTTTATCCCTTCTTTCATTAAATCAATATTTTGCTGATTAAAGCGCGGGTAGTCGGCAAGGCTGATTAAAAATGCGTTGTAATCATCAGCTGTTAAAAAAGCCATATTAGCGGGCGCTTCTGCAAAGTAAGTATGCCAGCCACTTAAAAAATTAACCGGAAAATACTTATCTTGATAAAGGTAGCTTTGCTGCTCGGTTTCTCGCTCATATTTAAATAAGCGGTAGTTCATTAGCTGATCCTTGTTGAGCGTTTTTGGATCAATGTTGGCTAAGCTTTTTAGTACGCTGTTGTTATAAGCTTGGCGCTTTGCAATGGCTTGCTCGCTCCAATTTGGTAATGTGCCGTTTGGTTTCCAACCGTCTGGATCGGTTCGAAAAAATATTTTTTCAGCTTTGGCATTTTGCCAGTGGTTATCAATAATTGTTTTTAAATCGCTGTTGCTGTCGGCAAGGCATGATAGCGAGGTGGCTGCTAAGCAAATAGCTAAAATACGTTTTTTAAACATAGTGATCCGTTATTGGCGAGTTAGTCGCGCTTTTTTATTTTAATTTGTGCTCAATATAGTACCAAGTTAACTTAATTAATGCGCTTAATTTTATAACCTGTATTAATTGGCTTTACTTTTTGATTGAACAAATTTCACTGCGTAACTGAGTGGCGCACTAGTTTATTGTTTTATCAGCGTTTAGAATGATTAAAACTTATTATAAAAAAATGACCGTCATGTTTAATAAAGTAATCGCCTTAATTGATGAAGCAAACAACCAAGACCCAAACAGTGAGCAATTTAATGGGGAGAGTGTCCCTAAAGAGTATTTATACTCACAGCGTATGAGCGATATGCTTAGCCGATTTAAACCCGATGCTGATGAACTTATGCAAATTGCAGTGCGTGGGCAGCATATACAACGTTGGAAGTCGCCGCGTAGCGACTTTGCAATGAACAAGCAGGGCTATCATCAATGGCGCAGTGCGCTTTATATATTTCATGCAAGTAGCGTTGTTGCGCTTATGCAGCAAGCTGGGTACAGCGATGCTGAGCAAAACAGAGTGTACGATGCAGTTGCTAAAAAAAATATTAAACGTAACCCAGATAGCCAATTAGTAGAAGATGTAGCAAGCCTGGTATTTATTGAGCATTACATGCTCGGGTTTGCAAATGCAAAACCAGATTACAATGAAGAGAAATGGATAGGTATTATTCGCCGTACATGGCAAAAAATGTCAGACGACGCGCATGAGTTTGTACTTGCAGGTAATATTACATTGCCAGCGCCGCTTGTTGGGCTTATTCATAAAGCGCTTGAGTAAAAGAACATAAATAAATAAAAAGGAATTTTAAATGTATTGTCCTCGTAGTAATACGCCACTTGAACCTTTACTTGTTGGCGGAATTACTGTTTTTACGTCAGCGCAAGGCGGCGTATTTTTTGATAACAGCCAAATTTTTAAGTTTAGCTCGCCAGAGTTAAAGCATGGTCAGGTATTACTTAAGTATTTGAGTAATTACATTGAAGGTGAGGGCGATGTATCATCGCGAGTAAATTGCCCAAAGTGCTTAGGGTCTGTTGAACTTTGCGGATTAAAATTTGTTCAAACTAGGGGCTATTTAATCACGGCGCGAGGTTTGTAACCTAGTGGACTAAGTAAAAGCCGAGCAACAAAGAGTAAATAGTCCCTAGGAAGAACCCTTTGGGTAGCGCCTGTTTGGCATTAATGCTACGTTATCGCCTATTTATGGGGAATAACCACACTACATAGGCTCTGCCTTGCCTAAATACCAAACAGGCTGCTGCAAATTTAACCTTGAAAGATCAACAGACCCTAGATATTGTGATGATGCGCCGGTATTTTTCACCGCTCAAAGTGGTTGAGATAGACGAGTGCCCAGGTTGCGCTGGCATATGGCTTGATAGCGGCGAGCTTGCAAAAATACACGAAAACCATTTAACACCCAAAGAGCGTAAGCTGTTAGCTCACGAAATGGCCACCAATCATGGGTTTATATCTATTAAGCCGCCAAAATCTAAGTATTACCCCAAAGCGCCTAAAAATACCCAAGACACCACCGTTGAACGGTTGGTGCAATTGGCATTACTTAATCTTTAATACCAAGCCTCAAAATAAATCACTTAATTAAGCTAATTGGTATAAAGCATAAAAAAACGGCGTACTAAAAAGTACGCCGTTTTTTTGTAGTAAATTAATTCTAACGAATTTATTTATTACGGTTTTCTTTGGCAAAGGCACGTATTTTACGTTTTTGCGAAAGCGTTACTTTGTTAGTACGCCCTGCAAATGGGTTATCACCTTCTCTAAATTCAATTTTGATCGGGGTGCCCATAATTTTAAGGGCTTTACGGTAGTAGTTCATCAGGTAGCGTTTGTAGCTATCTGGTAAATCGTGAACTTGGTTACCGTGAATTACAATACGTGGCGGGTTATAACCACCGGCATGCGCATATTTAAGCTTAACACGACGACCACGAACAAGTGGCGGCTGATGATCGGCCTGTGCCATGTCCATAATACGGCGTAGCATTGCGGTGCTAATACGTTTAGTTGCTGACTCGTACGCTTCATCAACCGATTCAAATAAATGACCAACACCTGTACCGTGAAGTGCAGATATAAAGTGTAAGCGTGCAAAGTCAATAAAGCCTAAACGGCGATCAAGCTCTGTTTTAATGCGATCTTTAACGTAATCATCAAGCCCATCCCATTTGTTCACGGCAATAACCAATGAACGACCTGAGTTAAGCGCAAAACCTAATAAGCTTAAGTCTTGATCAGAAATACCATCGCGAGCATCAACAACCAGTAATACAACGTTTGCATCTTCAATGGCTTGAAGCGTTTTAATTACTGAGAACTTTTCAACTACGTCGCTTACTTTTTTACGCTTACGAACACCTGCGGTATCTATTAAAATATATTCTTTGTCGTTTCGAGTCATCGGAATATAAATAGAGTCGCGAGTGGTGCCCGGCATATCGTATACAATTACACGTTCTTCACCGAGTATACGGTTTGTAAGTGTTGACTTACCTACGTTAGGGCGGCCGATAATAGCCAGTTTTACAGGTTTATCTGCAAATGCTTGATGGTCTGTATCGTCGCCTTCGGCTTCTTGATAAAGGTCGATTAACTCTTCATCGTCATCAGCAACGTCTTCATCTAGTGCTGCAAGCTCTGCAATTACAGGCTGTAAAGTGTGCTCTAAAAGCTGAGTAATACCACGCCCATGTGCTGCTGCAATATGGTGAATATTACCTAATGATAATTGATAAAATTCTGCACAGTTTGAGTCGGCGTCAATGCCATCTGTTTTGTTGGCAACCACAAAGCTTTTTTTCTCTTGCTTGCGCAAGTGATTAGCAATGGCTTGGTCAGCAACGGTCATGCCTACGCGGGCATCAACCAAAAACAACACAATATCGGCTTCTTCAATGGCAAGTAACGACTGGTCGGCCATTTCGGTTTCGATGCCTTCTTCAGAGCCATCAATACCACCCGTGTCTACCACGATAAATTCATAGCCATCGTAATTAGCTTGGCCATATTTTCTATCTCGTGTTAAACCTGGAAAATCGGCTACGAGTGCATCACGAGTACGTGTTAAACGGTTAAATAATGTGGATTTGCCCACATTGGGTCGCCCAACTAGAGCGATCACGGGAAGCATAAACTACCTCTTTAAAAAACAACAAAAGGCTTCGCAGTGCGAAGCCTTACAAAAAACCTTTAAGTGTTAGCTAGTTAGTTAGGGGTGTTTACCACACTAACTTCACCATCACGGGTGTATAAAATTAGCTTGTCGTCGGCTACAACCGGCTCAACAAAAAAGCCTGAGCTGTCAAATTCTTCACGAGATACTAACTCGCCAGTGTCTTTGTTTAGCCAATGTAGGTTACCTTCTTGGTCACCTAAAGCTAAGTGGCTACCTGCAACTGCAGGGCCTGTTAGGTACCAACCACGTAGAGCGGGTTGGCTCCAACGTTCAATACCTGAATTTTTATCTAATGCGTAAATTACGCCTTCGCTATCTACTAGGTAAATAGTTTGTGCATCCATCGCTATTTCGCGGTAGCTGCTGTATTCACGTTTCCATACAACATTGCCTGAGCGAATATCTACCGCTGCTAGGTTACCGTTGTATGCAATAGCATAAGCGTAAGGGCCGCTAATAATTGGTTGTGTGTCTACATCAACCAAACGCTCAAATTCTGATGCGCCTTTAGCAACGGCAATTTCTGCACTCCATGCTGAATAACCGCTCTCAGAAATGAGTACACTTAATTTACCTGTTTCTAAGCCTACTAACACACCACCGTTTGCAACTGTTGGTGAGCTTTGGCCACGCAATGTAAGCGGTGGTACTTCTTGTTCGAAGTTCCAGCGTTCTTCGCCTGTATCTGGGTGCAGTGCTAATAGTTTACCCGAGCCTAAATTAACAAAAATTAGGCCATCGCCCGCAGCTGGTTTTGATAACGCTTCGCCTGGCACATTTTTACGCCATACTTCCTCACCCGTTTCGCGGTCAAGGGCAATAATAAATCCGTGCTCAGAGCCGACGTAAATTTTACCATAAGCTTGTAATATACCGCCTGATAATTTAGCTGTGCCGTTATCTGACCATGGCCAAAACGATAAGTCTTCACGTACGTCGGTTTCCCATAACGTGTCGCCATTGGTAAGCGAAAGCGCTTCAATTTGGCCTTCGCGGCTAGCTACATAAATAGTGTCTTTGTATACAGCAGGCGATAAGCGAGAAAAATAATGTTCTACACCACTGCCAACCGACTCTTGCCACACTACGTCTGTTTCAAATTGATTAACAATTTCAGGAAGTACTAACTCGTCTTCGTCATCACTTGATGAACAACCCATTAGCGTTGCCATGCACAGTGCTAGAGTTGCTGTTGTTATTTTTTTCATACCTAAAACCTTATGCCGCTGGGCTAGTTACTGCTAGGTCGTCTAATTTAATTTGTAATAAAGGGTTTGTTGTTAAACCGCCTGCATCGGCAGCTGCTTGATACGCAGTGCGAGCTTGGTCTTTATTACCTTGTGCAATGTAAATATCGCCTTTTAGCTCAGCTACATTGGCGTTATATGCCTCTGGTAGTGGCGAGTTTAATGTACTTAGGGCTTCGTCAAATTTACTTTGCGCAAGTTGAATACGTGCTAAACGCGTAATGGCAATGGCTTTAAGCTCTTCGCTTTGGGCGTTTGTAACAATCCAACTAAGTTTTTCGCTAGCAAGGTCTAATTTTTTTGCATCAACAGCGTCTTTTGCCGCAACAAAAGCGGCTAAAGTTGCATAGCTTGTGTCTGGGTTGTTTTTAATGAATGTATCAGCTGCGCCAAGTACATCGTCGCTTTGTACAAGTGTTGTATATTCGTCAGACGCTTGCTCAGCGGTTGTAATTTGGTTTTGGTTGTATGCTTTCCAACCGTATAAGCCGCCTAAACCTACAATTACACCTAGCGCAAGTGAAATACCGTTTTCGCGAAAAAAGCGCTTAATGGCTTCTGCTTGTTGTTCTTCTGTTGAATAAATGTCCATTATTACCTCTTAAGTTAGCTTAGCTATTGATAAGCTCAGCTAATAGCGCTTTAGCTTGTTCTAATTCTAGTGTGACTTGCTCTTTACGCTCACGTAAATATTTGATGGTCACAACGCCTTTTTCTAATTCATCTTCGCCAATAATAACAGCCACTAGTGCATCGCTTTTATCAGCTCGTTTTAGTTGTTTTTTAAAGTTACCGCCGCCAGCATGCACCATAACGCGTAAACCGGGTACGTCGCTACGCAGTTGCGCTGCAATGGCAGGGGCTTGTACGCTGGCTTTGTCGCCCATTGCCGCTAAATATACATCAGCATTGCGGCGAATGTCACCTACACACTCAAGTGCTTGGAGTAACAGTACTAAGCGCTCTAGACCCATAGCAAAACCAACTGCGGGCGTTGCTTTGCCGCCAAGTTGCTCAACTAAGCCATCGTAGCGTCCGCCAGCACACACTGTGCCTTGTGCGCCTAGGCTATCTGTTACCCATTCAAATACTGTGCGGTTGTAGTAGTCTAAACCACGTACTAACTTTTCATTAACCGTGTATATGACGCCAGCTGCGTCTAAACGTTCACATAAATTTGCAAAATGTTCTTTTGATTCAGCATCTAAATGCTCAGACAATTTAGGCGCATCCACTAAGATTGCTTGCACGTCTGGGTTTTTGCTATCAAGTACACGTAATGGGTTTGAGTACATACGGCGCTTTGAATCTTCATCAAGCACGTCGGTATGCTGTTCAAGGTAAGCAACGAGTGCATCGCGGTAATCAGCACGTGCTTCGTTTGAGCCTAACGAGTTAAGCTCTAAACGTACGTGTTCGTTAATGCCAAATGCTTTCCATAATTGCGCGGTAAGTAAAATAACTTCTGCGTCTATGTCGGCTGTGGCAATACCAAATGTTTCTAAACCAAATTGGTGAAACTGACGGTAGCGGCCTTTTTGAGGGCGCTCATGACGAAACATCGGGCCCATGTACCACAGGCGCTGCTCTTGGTTATAAAGCAAGCCATTTTGGTTACCTGCACGTACACACACTGCGGTGCCTTCTGGGCGAAGGGTTAGCATGTCGCCGTTACGATCGGCAAAGGTGTACATTTCTTTTTCTACTATATCGGTTACTTCACCAATAGAGCGTTTAAATAAGTCGGTTGATTCTACAATAGGAAAACGAATTTCTTGATAACCGAACGATGCTACTGTCTCGCGTAAAATGTTTTCTACTTTCTGCCAAACTTGCGTGTCGCCCGGCAGACAATCGTTCATACCGCGAACTGCCTGAATTTGTTTTGCCACTGATAAATCCTAATTACTGTTTATGTGTAATAAAAAAATGCTTACACAACAAGAATGCTAAAAATTGACCCGTCATTATATACCCAAATGACCCCATGATGCGAGCGTCGTTGGAATTAAAAGCGATTTAGGCAAGGCATTGATTGAAAGTAATAGTGGTTCTATTGTTAAAATCAATAACGCAGTATAAATCGCTTTTAAACCAACCCGTTGGGCGGTTCACAGACACTTACTCTCATCGTTGTTACTTTTTTAAAACTGATTGCCATTCTTGCAAAGTAACGCCTTGATATTAAGAGCCTGTGAAACGCTGAATTCTGTATCTTGGGGTCGTTTGGGTATCCTCTAGCTATAAAGGTAAACGCCAAACAGCGTGGTTTGGCGCTTTATACGGTATTTATTCGACTATTTTAATGTCGATAGGTGTTTGCTGCTCTTTTTGAGCAATAAAGTCGCGCACGTAACCTTCAAGCTGGTCAACAATGTTGTTGTTATCAATACGCGCTTTTTGACGCTCGCCATTAATGTATAAACCTGAGCGGCGGTTTGCACCGGCAAGGCCAATATCACTTACTAGGGCTTCGCCTGGGCCGTTAACTACACAGCCAATAACTGAAACAGACATTGGCTCAACAACATCTTCTAGGCGCTCTTCAAGCTGGTTCATGGTGCTCACTACATCAAACTCTTGACGTGAGCAGCTAGGGCAGGCAATAAAGTTAATACCGCGAGAGCGTATACGCAGCGATTTTAAAATATCAAAACCTACTTTGATTTCTTGAACTGGGTCGGCAGCAAGTGATACACGTAGCGTATCGCCAATACCTTCGGCAAGTAACATGCCTAAGCCTACAGCCGATTTAACCGAACCTGAGCGCATGCCGCCGGCTTCGGTGATCCCTAAATGCAGGGGTTGATCTATTTCTTTAGCAAGTAAACGATAAGCGCCTACAGCTAAAAATACGTCTGATGCTTTTACCGATATTTTAAATTGGTCAAAATCAAGGCGGCGTAATATATCTACATGGCGCATTGCTGATTCAAGTAATGCTTCGGGAGTTGGCTCGCCGTATTTTTCTTGTAGGTCGCGCTCTAATGAGCCGCCATTTACACCAATACGAATAGGAATATTATGCTCGCGTGCTGAGTCTACAACGGCTCGAATACGCTCCTCACTGCCTATATTTCCTGGGTTTATACGTAGGCAATCCACGCCGTATTTTGCCACTTTTAACGCTATGCGGTAATCAAAGTGAATATCGGCTACAAGCGGTATACTAACTTGCTCTTTTATACTTTTAAACGCTTCTGCTGCATCCATAGTTGGTACAGATACGCGCACTATATCGGCGCCGGCATCTTGTATTGCTTGGATTTGCGCTACCGTGGCATCTATATCCATGGTGTCGGTATTGGTCATCGACTGCACGGCAATAGGGGCACCGTCACCAATAGGCACGTTGCCTACATTGATGCGGGTTGATTTTCTGCGTTTAATTGGAGATTCTGAAAACATAGCGACTACTCTGCTAATGGTAATTTAAATTTGGCTAAACGATTTTTAGGATAACCAGAAATATCAACTGGTTCGCCGTTTAGAGAAACACTAACTACGTCGTGCTTACCCAGCACAACTGAAAAAGGCGGGGTACCGCTTACAGCCATTTTATAGCCTGCTTTTTTTACGCCAAATGCAATACGCTCACCTTCGCCATCGTGTATTTCTACCCAGCTCTCATCGTTAAACACCATGTTAATTGTACTGGTGTTACTTTGCGTGTCGGGCTTGTTAGTGGCTGTTTGGGTGCTAGCGGCAATAGGCGCCGTGGCATTAACGGCTTCACTTAAGGGGACTTGTTCAGCACTTATCGGCATTACAGCCGGTGTGCGCTCAACTGCCTGTGTTGCTTGCATTTGCGAGGTGTTCTCGCTTTCGTTATTTAGCGCGTTGTTATTTTGCTGGTTATCTAAAATTGAATTTTCAATATTGATTGTGCTTGTTTGCTCATCGATAGGCGTAGCATTTTGCCAAAACCATAAGGCAGATGAGCCAATAACAATGGCTAAAATAATGTAGCTCACCAGCATTAGACGGCTGTCATGGGCTTCTTTTTCTGTGCGGCGCGAAAAGCTTTGCATGTTAGCCGGCTTTGTAGGCTCGGGCGGTGCAGGCAATTTAGCTAATATAGGGGCGCTATCGACGTGTAGTTCACGGCAATAGTTTTTAATGTAGCCTTTTACAAAGGTAATTGGGCCTAACGTTTGGTACTGATCGCTTTCTAAGCGTTGCAGCTGAGAAATAGAAAGCTTAAGTGGGCCAGTAAGTGACTCTAAGCTTACATTCGCTTGCTCTCTGTGCGCTTTTAATAGTTGCCCAACACTTGGCTCATCGCTTTGTTGCGTAGTTTCTTCTGTCATAATAGGTACGAATTTGGATCCACTAGTAATAGTCTGTGCCCAGGTGTAAGTTCTATATCTGGGCTTAATTTATTCCATCGCATTAATTCATCAATTAATACATGCCGCTGGGTAGCTATGTCGTAAAGGGTATCGCCAGCTTTAATCTCGTAATAAATATTAGGATCGTTTAAATAAATTTTACTTCCGTTGATAACACGATCCGACTCCTTTAGACCATTCCACTGCAGGAGTTTTTGTAGTTTAACATTGTATCGCACTGAAATGCTAAATAGGTTTTCACCAAACTCAATAATATGAAAAGGCACCTTTAAAGGGGGGACTTTTGGATTAAGCATGGGAGGCTCTTGTTTTACACTTGGTTGGTAGTTTTTTAGTGTAATGTCGTTACTGTCGCTGTATGGGTTATTACTAAATACCGCACTGTCTTTTTTAGCCTCATAAAATACTACCGAATTATTTAAGCCCGTATTTTGTGGGCCATTTGCAGCAGGGCGTGTATTTTGTGGGGTGTTAAAGTTAGCTTGTTTTGGCGCACCAAATGAAATTATTTTTACTTCGTCATCATCTTTGGGTGTTTGTTTAGCGACGGCTTTTGGCGGCTCAGCTGTGGGTGTAGACGTTTGTTGCGCTTGGTGATCCGTTGTTAAAGCCAAAAGCACCGCTGCGGTATCTGTTTTAGACTCTGCAGGCACAGATGTTGTAGTTGTAGTTGCTACTTGGGCAGTATTTGTTACGGTTGGAGCGGCTGCCACAGCTGGCACTACTGCTTTAGTTGTTGTCGCTACTTTAGCCTGCGTTGGTTGAGCCGCAGGCGTGAGAGTGGCAGCGTCATCACTTTGCTCAGCTACGGTTTTTTGTTTGTTTGCTGCGGCAATGGTTGCCTGTGCTTTTGCCGTCTCATTTAATACTGGGCTTGAAGGCTCAACCCCTGGAGAAATTAAGCTGGTCGAATTATCGGTAGTTGGGCGCTTTTTTCGGATAATTTTAATTTTTGGTTGCTCAACACTGATTTGCTCTTCGCCATACTGCTCCTGAAGCTCTTCGAGCTGCGCTTTACGGTATTTTTCGCGCAGTATTTCAAACTCAGTTTGTTTAGTACGATTATCGCGAATGGCATAGGCTTGCTTACTTGTTGGGTAAGTTTGCATTATGGTGGCGGCAATTTTTTCTGCTTCTTCTATTCTGCCCATGCGCTGCTTAATTAAATAACCAAGCAATAAAGCCCGTGCAGACACTCGGCCGGTGTCGTCATGACGCTTTAATACTTCGCTGGCTTTATGTAAATCGCTTTTAGCATAAAAAAGGGCGGCTAAGCTTATTAGGGTCGATGTACGTTGCGAGCTGTGATTAAGTGCTTGTTTAAAGTAACTCTCTGCATTTTCAAAGTCGTTAAATTCTATGGCACATAATGCAAGGTTTTCGTAGCTTTCGGCAACGCGAATATAGCTTGGAATATCAATTGCTTTTAAAAATTGATCGGTCGCGCGGTCATACTCTTCAATACTACATAAAAACACACCGTAGTTATTAAGCGTGTTCGGATCGTCAGGCTTAATTGCTAATGCTTTTTGATAGGCTTTATCGGCACGCTCTTTTTCGCCTACTTGTTGGTAATAATAAGCAAGGGAGTAATGTACTTCAGGTAGATTTGGGGCAAATTCTATAGCTCGCTCAAGGTTATACTTTGCTTGCGAGTTGTTGCCAGTTTCTAAGTATTGTAAAGCGAGGGCGATACGAGTGCGTGCTGCGCCTGCATTATTGATTTTGTTTTCGACGACGGGTTTGTCACTGCCGTTATAACTACTTTCACTTACGCACCCTGTAAGGGCAAGTGTTGAAAGTGTTAAAGCAAGTAAAGATCGCATTACCTTGTCTCTGTTTTTCTATCCATAGCGCCTATCTTACCTAAAACCCTTAGTGTTGCATCATTTATTTAAAAATAAACAACTTAACCACCCTGCACAGGGAATATACGCAGGGTGGTTACAGGCTTATGCTTGCTGGATATTTACGCTAATTGCGTTATCGTCGCGCATTTTCTTTTTCGCCATACGTTTAGTACGGTCAACAACATCGCCGGCTAATTGCCCACAGGCGGCGTCAATATCGTCACCACGAGTACGGCGCACAATACACGTAATACCCGCAGCTTGTAAAACCTTAGAAAAACGGTCAATACGGCTGTTGCTAGAGCGCGTGTATTCGTTACCCGGGAACGGGTTAAACGGAATAAGGTTAACTTTAGAAGGTGTACCTTTAAGCGTTTTAACCAGCTCATGTGCTTGGTCGGTGCTGTCGTTAACGCCATTTAGCATAACGTATTCAATGGTCACGTCTTTATTTGCTTTAGAGCCATCGATATAACGACGACACGCGGCTAAAAATTCTTCAATAGGGTACTTTTTATTAATTGGTACAAGTACGTCACGCAGAGCGTTATCGGGAGCGTGAAGTGAAATAGCAAGTGCTACGTCTATTTTTTCTTTTAATAAATCAAGCGCAGGTACAACCCCTGAGGTACTTAATGTTACGCGGCGCTTAGATAAGCCAAAGCCCCAGTCGTCCATCATTAGTTCCATTGCCGGCACTACGTTTTTAATATTAAGCAGGGGCTCGCCCATACCCATCATTACTACGTTGGTAACTGGGCGTTTTTCGCTATTGCCATCAAGGCCTATGTCTTTAGCTACACGCCAAACTTGGCCAATAATTTCAGACACTTTAAGGTTACGGTTAAAGCCTTGTTGCGCAGTTGAACAAAACGTACACTCAAGGGCACAACCCACTTGCGAAGATACACACAAAGTCGCGCGGTCTTTTTCTGGGATCCATACAGCTTCAACTTCTTGGCCGCCATCAAGCACTAATGCGTACTTAATTGTGCCGTCGCTTGCTTGCTGGCGAACAGAGATTTCTGGCGCAACAATTTCGCATTCGTTTTTAAGCTTTTCTTTAAGCTTTTTATTAACGTTGCTCATGTCGTCAAAGTTATCAACGCCAAAATGATAAATCCATTTCATCACCTGGTCGCCACGAAATGGCTTTTCACCGAATGATACAAATAGCTCGCGCATTGCATCTCGGTTTAAATCTAATAAGTTAATCTTTTTTTGCTCGGTCATGAAACAACCTCAATCGGTGACGGTGGAGATAAAATTTACAAGGGCGAATTGTACACAATTCACCCACTTTAATCATTAAGTAAAATATCAAAAATGCACTTAAGGATACTTTACGTAATGACTAAAAAAGGGCTCGAAAGCCCTTTTCTTACTTTGCATTACAGCGTTAACTGTAAAACTCGAATTAACGAGTACGTGGGCAAAGCTCTTCGTCAGCGAAGAAGTACGCGATTTCGCGAGCAGCAGATTCAACAGCGTCAGAACCGTGAACAGCGTTTTCGTCGATGCTATCAGCGTAGTCTGCACGTAAAGTACCAGCTAGTGCTTCAGCAGGGTTAGTAGCACCCATGATTTCACGGTTTTTAAGAACAGCGTTTTCGCCTTCAAGAACGGTAACCATTACTGGACCAGATGTCATGAAAGATACTAAAGCACCGAAGAAAGGACGCTCGCTGTGCTCTGCGTAGAAACCTTCAGCTTTCTCTTTTGAAAGGTGAACCATTTTAGCTGCAACGATTTTAAGGCCCGCAGTTTCGAAACGGTTGTAGATTGCGCCGATGTGGTTTTTTGCTACTGCATCAGGTTTTACGATTGAGAAAGTACGCTCTAAAGCCATCTTTATGCTCCAATAATTTTTAAATAAAAGTGTGAATATTTACGGGCGCGAATTATACGCGTTTTAATTGAAAAAACCTAATTTTATTAAAAACCAGTTTGGTTGCAGTTTTATGATCTTGATCAAAAGCACAATGTTTAGCGCATTTATAATGCCGCGCTTGTAAATTAATTAATCATGTAACCGACTTATACTCGGTTAGCTGTATGGAGCGCATATGCCAGCTGTTTCTTCTGTCACTTCTTTTATTCCCGAGCTGTTATGCCCTGCGGGGAGTTTAAAAAACATGCGCTACGCCTTTGCATATGGAGCCGATGCTGTTTACGCCGGCCAGCCTCGCTACAGTTTGCGGGTACGTAATAATGAGTTTGATTTAGAGACATTACAAATAGGGATTAATGAAGCCCATGCGCAAAATAAAAAGTTTTATGTGGTCTCAAATATTGCTCCGCATAACGCAAAGGTTAAATCGTATTTACGTGATATAGAACCAGTGATTGCTATGGGGCCCGATGCGCTGATTATGTCAGATCCTGGGCTCATTATGCTGGTACGTGAAAAGTGGCCAGCCATGCCTATTCACCTATCGGTGCAAGCAAATGCAGTTAATTATGCAAGTGTTCAGTTTTGGGCAAAACAAGGTATTGAGCGAGTTATTTTATCGCGCGAGCTCTCGCTTGAAGAAATTAAGGAAATACGCACGCTTTGCCCAAATACTGAGCTTGAGGTGTTTGTTCATGGGGCGTTATGTATGGCGTATTCAGGGCGCTGTTTGCTCTCGGGTTATATTAACAAGCGTGACCCAAACTAAGGCACCTGCACGAATGCCTGCCGCTGGAATTACGATATAAAACCGGGCGTTGAAAACGAAACGGGCGACATGGTGCATAAAATTGACCCTAACCAAGTTATACCAACTCTGGGTGAAGGTGCGCCAACAAATAATATTTACATGCTTGAGGAGGAAGGGCGCCCAGGGGAGTATATGCCAGCCTTTGAGGATGAGCATGGCACTTATATTATGAACTCAAAAGATTTACGTGCCGTGCAATATGTTGAACATCTCACAAAAATGGGCGTTCATAGTTTAAAAATAGAAGGGCGGACTAAATCGTTTTATTACGTAGCACGCACAGCGCAGGTATACCGTAAAGCCATTGATGATGCGGCTTCAGGTAAACCATTTGATACTCACTTATTCAAAACACTTGAGAACTTAGCACATAGAGGCTACACCGAAGGCTTTTTAAAGCGCCATGCCCATCAAGATTATCAAAACTACGAATACGGTCACTCTGTATCAACTAAGCAGCAATTTGTTGGGGAAGTAATAGGGCGCCATGCTGATGGTTTAGTTGAAATAGAGGTAAAAAATAAATTCTGCACAGGCCACTCACTTGAACTGATGACACCACAAGGGAACATTACTTTTGAGCTTGAATATATGCAAAACAAAAAGGGCGAAAGTATTAGTGATGCAAAAGGCTCTGGGCATATTGTAAAAATCTCATTAGATGAGAGCATTAATTTAGAGCACGCAATATTAATGCGCAATTTAGATGAGCACCAAGATACCCGCAACCCCTATAAAAAAGTAGCAAGTGAGTAAGCGCTAGCATGGCACTATTTATAAATAATAAATGCATTAACTGCGATGTATGTGTAGATGAGTGCCCCAACAGCGCGATTTTTATGGGGTCAAAAACTTATCAAATAGACCCAGATAAGTGCACTGAATGTGTGGGGCATTACGATAAACCAACGTGTGCCATAGTGTGCCCCATTAATTGCATTAAAAGCGATCCTTTAAATAGGGAGTCACTTGAGCAGCTCGCACAAAAGTATGTAAACCTAGTTGAAAGTGAAGGCTGAGCACATAAAAAGGAACATATGCTTAAAAATTTAGCTTAAACTACTTATTAATTATCGCGTTATCATTAATACCTCCTATACTGGAAGTAACTTGATTTAGTGTTTTTTGGTAGGGAAGTTAATGTTTTTTTCAAAAGGTAAGCAAAACGAAATAGCCGCTTTAAAAGCCCAGTTGTACCCTTTAGAGCAAGTGTGGGAAGGGCTTTACAAAGAAATGCTGGTACTTAATGTACTTTATGATGGGCGAATTTCGCATGCTAACGATAACTTTTTAAACGCATTAGGTTATAACGAAGATAATTTAACAAATAATCAGCTAGGCGATTTTATTGCTGATCAGTCGCGGCTATCACCTGAATACGCAGAACTTGAAAAAGCATTCCAAAAAGAAGGCCACTGGAGTGGGGCTATTGAATTTGTTCGCCAAGATGGCAATGCAGAGTGGCTAAGATTAATTGTGCACCCTGTGGTGGGCGAGCAAAATCAGTTATTGTATTTTTCGGTGTTTGGCACCGTACTTACTAAAACCATTACAACCTCTCGAGAACAAAGCGACACAATAAAAGCGATTTATCGCTCTATGGCTGTGATTGAATTTGATTTACAGGGGCATGTGTTGACGGCAAACGATCAGTTTTTGTCAGCCATGGGGTACAATGAATCAGAAATAATTGGCCAGCATCACCGGGTGTTTTGTGAAACCGAAGAAGCTAATTCGGCTGAATACCAACAGTTTTGGAGCAAGCTTAGGCAAGGCCAATTTATTGCCGACAGGTTTAAACGCATAGATAAATATGGCAATGTAATTTGGTTAGAAGCTACCTACAACCCTATATCGAATGATGCGGATCAGCTTTATAAAGTAATGAAATTTGCCACCGTAATTACTGAGCAAGTAAACCGTGAAATTGCTATTTCGCAAGCAGCCGAAATAGCCTATGGCACCTCTACAGAAACAGATAAAACCGCAGAGCGTGGCAGCTGCGTATTACAAGAAACCGTATCTGTTATGAACGAGCTGGCTGTAAACATGGAGCAAGCAGCTAACGAAATTTCGGCGCTGGATCAACAATCTCAACAAATAGCCAGCATAGTACAAAGCATAAGTAGTATTGCCGAGCAAACCAACTTACTTGCACTCAATGCTGCAATAGAGGCTGCGCGTGCAGGAGAGCAAGGGCGCGGGTTTGCTGTGGTTGCTGATGAAGTAAGGCATTTAGCGTCAAGAACATCAAAAGCAACAGAAGAAATTGTGGAAGTGGTGCAGCGTAATCAGTCACAAACCCAAAGTACGGTAGCGGTTATTGAGCAAGGCAAAGAAAAAGCAGAGCAAGGTTTAGCGCTTTCTAAAGAGTCGGGTGAGGTTATGGCAGAAATTCAAGATGGAGCCCAAAAAGTGGTAAATGCGGTGGGCCAATTTACCAGCCAATTAAACTCTAATAACTGATTGAGTAAATACGTTTAAACAACAAGCATAAAATAAAACCGCGAAAGCGGTTTTTTGCTTTAACAAGAATGCGTACTGGCACATATTAAGTAATTTGAACTGTGGGTAATATACCTACCTCTGGCTAGAGAAAATAAATTTAACTATCACTGTAATTTAATTTGTTAGTAAGTCTCTTAACCGGAGTTTAGGTTAAGTAAAGCGGCGGGTAATATTTTTATTAAAAGGGGTTATTTCCACTTTAGCTAGCATTAAATAGCTTAAAAACGGGCGCATAAACCCTAGTTAAGTTAAATAGTAAGGTGTGAGTCATTTTTTAACCACAGTTGAGACTAAATTAAGCCAGGCGTTAACAATACATTAAGTTTCGCCATGTAAACTTTGCAGCAATTTGCCATTACGTACTGCAATACGCTAATGGATCACTGATTTGCTTAGCCTAAGCAATGTAAATGGAATAGCTGTAAAAAATGATTAATTGCCTACGTCATTACCCTTTATCTAAAGTATATAAATCTTTATTTTGCGCATCACTTATTACCTCAAGCCCATTTAGCTTAGCTGATGATGCTGCCTCACAAAACGCTAAAACTCTGCCTAAAAAAAATATGGAAGTAATTGAGGTACGGGGTATACGCTCAAGCATGGCTGAGAACTTAGATGTTAAGCGTATGTCTGGCTCTGTGGTGGATGCAATTACAGCCGAAGATATTGGCAAATTTCCTGATAAAAATGTAGCGGATTCGTTGCAGCGAGTACCTGGCGTTGTTATTGAACGCGATGGCGGAGAAGGGGCATCGGTGAGTATTCGTGGTTTATCATCTGAGCTCACATTTACTCAGCTTAATGGCAATTTTATAGCCTCATCACCTGGGGAGCCTTCACGCTCGTTCGATTACACTTTACTGCCCTCTGCCATGATAGAAAGCGTAGAAGTGTATAAATCGCCAGAAGCGCGTTTAGATGAAGGCGGCGTGGGCGGCACAGTATTAATGCATAGCCGCAAGCCTTTAAGCATGGAGGCAAACTCAGGTGTATTTAACGTTGAATCTACTTACGCCGATGTGACAAAAGAGTACGAGCCGCAATTTAGTGGCTTATATTCGTGGAAAAATGACGACGACACCTTTGGCGTATTACTAGGTTATACCTATCAAGAGCGTACTAATCGCACTTTAACAGGCAGCACCGATGCAAATGTATGGCGTTACACGGGTGACGGTCAACCTACTGATATTAATGGTAATGCCGTTGATAACAATAACGGGTGGGATACGATAAGTGATGCCAGCGGTAATCGTTATGATGGCGTGTGGTTTCCGCAAGTTGTACGTGGCTCTGTGCTTAATGAAAAACGTGAGCGTGAAGGTATTCAATTTAGTACACAATGGCGCCCGACTAATCGCTTAGAGCTAGGGTTTAACTACTTTGGTTTTACACTCGGGCAAGACAGAACCGAATCAGTCATTGATATCCCCGAGTGGTCACTCAATCCTGATTTTTTAACCGCAGTAAACTTGGATGAAACAGGCACTATTGCAACGGGTATGCAATACAATGCCAGTGCTAGCGGTGTTGAAAACGATATGCAATTTCCGTGGATGCGTGGCAGTTATGTACGAGAAGAGTCTACCTCCGATACTATCGATTTTAATTTAACCTACGAAGGCGATAGCTTTAAAGCCCGCTTTGTTATTGGTAACACTCAATCTGAGGGCGGCCCTGAAGAAAGCTGGGAAGCCGCTTATAAAAGCTCAAACGCCGGTGAAAACGAAACCGTTATTCAAAACGCATCGCAAAGCGCAGCGTGGTCTTTAAATGAAAATAATGTATCGCTGAGTATTGATCCGAACACATTAGCTAACTTGCAAAGTGGCTTGGGCGGTGGGCGTGATGCGGGTTCGTCAAATTCAAGCTTTGTGCGCAGCGAACTCGAAGAGAATTATTATCAAGCCGACATCGACATTTATGTTGATTGGGGATTTTTAAAAACGATTAGAACCGGAGCTAAATATCGCCATGCCAACTTACACCGCGAGACCGGCAATACGTTTTTTTTAGATCCTAACTTTGATATTGCTGCAGGTGAAGCGAGTGAGCAAGGTATAACGCAATTTGATAGCTACCAATGGAATGGCGGTATGCCACTTGCCGAGGATGTGTTTATTAATCAAACCAATATAGTTGGCGGGTTTAATATAAACCAAATGCCCAGCATAGATTGGGATAAATACCGAGACTTAATAACCGACAACTACACGCCTTATACCCGCATAGAAGATAACTTTGTATACGATATTGAAGAAAAAATATCAGCGTTTTACATTCAAGGCGATTTTGAATTTAGTGAAGTAAGAGGTAATTTAGGTGTGCGCGTAGTACAAACTAAAACCTTAACCTCTTCTACCGATTTATACACTTATCAACTTGATCACACCAATGATGAAACAGGCGAGCCGGTAACTGGCGATGCGCGTTTTGTAGAAGACTATCAGTTGGTTACACAAAAAAATACCGACACACAAATTCTACCAAGTTTTAACATAGCGTGGGATGCCACCGACGATTTAGTAATTAGAGGCGCTATTGCTAAAGTGATGGCGCGACCAGATTACAGCGATTTAGGCTCGCAGCAGCGTATTACGTTTGTATCAAATGAATGGGCAGAAGACAGAGCGGCATTCAACGAGCTTGCAGGCTTTAGTGGCAGTGGCGGTAATAAAAATTTAAAACCTTTTGAATCAGTGCAGGCCGATTTATCTATTGAATATTATTACGCCGAGGGCTCTGCATTGGGGTTAGCGCTGTTTCATAAAAAGGTTGATAACTTTGTTGTGCCGCTGGTAATAGATATGCAGCAAGATTTTGCAGGCAAAGAAAATATAGTAGAAAGCGGTGTAATTACTGTTGCGCCATACAGCACAGTGGGTAACGGCACCGATGCGGTATCAAAAGGGGCTGAAGTATTTATTCAACATGCATTTGCAGGTGGTTTTGGTTTTTATGCTAATTACACCTATAACAAAACCAATAAAGCCGATGTAAGTGTAAATGGTGAAGAATTTGGCCAATCGCCATTAATTGGAAGCGCTAAATACCAGTACAACACCTCTGCTTATTACGAAGGCGAGTACTTTACTCTTCGCGCGTCGTACAATAAACGCGGCGAAACAGTACTTGGCTTAAACAGTGGTTTAAATGTATACCAAGACCCTTATGAGCAAGTTGATGTAAATGCCGCCATTAATATATCTGATGGCTTAAGTTTAACAGCCTCTGTTATTAACTTAACTAAATCGGAAACTGTTACGCGTTTAGGTAATGATAGCGATGCGCGTTTATTAAGTTCAAGTTACTCAGGTAGGCGCTACTACGCGGGTATAAATTATAGTTTTTAAATAAAAGCCCACTATACGTTTTTAGCACACTAACCTTGTTAATGAATAGCATGACCATTATGATGAAATTATTATAAAAGGATGAAGAAAATAAATTAATGAGTTACCAACCGTTGATAGATGATTCTGCTTCACTAATCGAATTTACGCGTGTGTATTTAGCGCTTTTTTATACGTTTGTGGCGGGGTTTTACACCGTTAGAATTATTTATAAAAACCGTTCAACGCCTGCGGGTGTTATTTTTCCTGGCGCTAAGTTTTGTACTAGCTGGTGGAATCATATGGCGTTTAAGTTTTTTAGAGCTGCTATATGGTTTGTGTGTGTGCTGCGTGTGTTTGTGCCTGCCACCGATAACTACTTAGGTATGTTTTATACCTTAAATGGGTGGCCGGGTGTTATGTTTGGCAATATTATGCTCACGGCGGGCTTTGTGCTCAGTATGGTTGTTCATTTTCATATGGCGTCACTTTGGCGCTCGGGTATAGACCCAAATGGGCCTCAAACGCTTAAAACTACCGGGTTATATAGTTTTTCGCGCAACCCTATGTATGTTGGTGTGGCAACTGCTCAGTTGGGGTTCTTTTTAGCATTACCAAGCTTATTTAGCTTAATTTGCCTTGCTGTGGGCCTATATGCGCTTTATAAACAAATAGCCGTTGAAGAAGCGCATTTAGTCACGCGTTTTAATAATGACTACCTAAAATATAAGCAAACTGTACCGCGCTGGTTGTAGGTTATTCAACGGTTGCTTTTATTTGCAAATGGCTATTTATAAAATCTTGCTTTGAAAGCGGTTTAGAATATAAGTAGCCTTGAATGTAATCACAGCCCAACGCGATTAATTGTGTTTGTTGGGTTGGTGTTTCTACCCCTTCTGCGACCACTTCTACCCCTAAGTTATGCGCCATAGTAATTATGGCTTTAATTAGCGCTATACTACTGCTATTTGCTTCAATATTTTGTATAAACGATTGATCTATTTTAAGTATATCAATGTCTAACTGCTGCAAGTACGCAAGCGATGAGTACCCAACACCAAAATCATCAATGGCAATGTCTATATCAAGCGCATTAAGGCGTTTTAAATGGTGCTGAATAGCATTATCTGGGTCCATTAAGCTATTTTCGGTTATCTCAATTAATATAGTATGAGGTGGCAAATTATAAAGTTTGCACGCCTCTACCCATTGGGTAACCCAAACACCGTCGCGATCAATTTCTAAAGGTGAGGTATTTACACTAATTTGCACCGGTGTATAGCTTAGTTTATTAAACTGCACCGCATCGCGAACAGCTTGCGATTTAACCCATTCACCTAATTCTTTTATCAAGCCATTTTGCTCTGCTATATCGATAAATTCGACAGGGCCAATAATACCTCGCTCTGGATGGTTCCAACGGATCAGCGCTTCTGCTTTTTTTAGCGTACGTGAATGGGGGTCCCATATTGGCTGATAGTAAAGTTCAAATTGGTTGTTATTTAAGCCAATGCGTATTTCTTCTATAAGGCGGCGCTTTTCAATCGCCAGTTCTTCCATTTCGTATGAGAAAAACTCAAACCTGTTTCGCCCCTTACTTTTTGACAAATACATCGCTTGGTCGGCTCGTTTAACTAAGGTTTCGACCGATATGCCGTCATGCGGAAAAAACGCCACGCCTATACTCGCGGTTACCTGCACATGTTCGTTTTTTATGGTTATTGTTCGGGTCAGGCTTTTCATTACATCGTGTGCAATGTGCGAAACCGCTGTTGTATCGCTTATTCCTTTGAGTATTAGGGTAAACTCATCACCGCCTAAGCGCGCCACTATGTCTTGCTGTTTTAAGCAGCGGCGAAGTCGCTTAGCCACTTCGTGAAGTAATAAATCACCAAAGTCGTGGCCTAAGCTATCGTTTACTTCTTTAAAGCCGTCTAAATCAATAAATACCAAAGAAAATGGTTGTTCAGGTGTGCTTACAAGCTGTTGCAGGTGCTCATAAAAATAACGGCGGTTAGGTAGGTCGGTTAAGCCATCTTGATAGGCATATTGATGCAGCTGAACATTGGCATTTTCGAGCTCTTTTGTTCTGCGTTTTACTTGGTTTTCTAGCAGGTTATCGCGCTGTTCTATAGTTTGCAGCATGGTATTAAAGCAGCTAGTTAGTTTACCCACTTCATCTTTTGAAAGCTCTTTTGCACGTAAGCTATAGTCGTTAGATGAGGTAATTTGCTCTGCTGTTTGTGCTAAATATAGAATGGGGTTTAAAAAACGTTTTCTGAGCATTAGCGATACAAGCAAACTTAAAATAAAGCTAAAAATCATTAATACAATAATAAACCGGCCATAAAAAGCGGCTCTGTCGTTTAGGTCACTGTCGTCGGCGCGCACAATCAGCGTACCGTAGCGTTGAGCGTCAATTGTTAATGCTGTTTTTACTTCTATTGTATGCGGGGCTGAGCTTTCTTGGCTGTATTTAGTCGAGGTCACGCTTGCAATTTGTTGGCTCAAATTGTTTATCACTTCTACCGATACAATATCGGAGCGCATTAATAACGGCTCAATCAGCTCTTTTATTGCGGCGGTGTCGTAAAATATTAAAGCAGTACTAATATTGGGGGCTAATATTTGCGAGAGTGATTTTAGGCTTTGTGTTTGTTCTTGTTTTGCTGTTTTTAGCTCATACGCGCTAAAAACAGCAGTAACGCTAGCCGTAGAAATAAGCGCAACGCTCATTAAAATAAACAGCAGCTTTTTACTCATTGAGTTGAGTGAGAAGTAGTTTTTCATTATTTACCCCTCAACTACACGTGCTAGGCGCAGCACTTTTGAGCTCATAGTAATGCCTGCTTTTTTAAGCTTGCTTGGGGCAACTTCAAAGCGCACCTTACTACTTGAAAGGAAAAATCGAATATGTCCTTGTGCGGCTATAAAGCCATCGGTTTCGCCAACTATCATTGTATTTTTTAAATTAAGCGCGGGGTGGGCATCTAACCACATGTTATAGGTATTATCAGTAATAAATACTATATCACAGCCCTCAAGTGCAGTTGTCTCGAGGGGAGTTAGTTTATTTCGTAAGTGGCGTTCATGTACTTTTCTGTTTTCTAGGGCGGCATTTGCTATTGCTATAAATTGGCTGTCGGGGCTACAAATTAAAAAGTCGGAGCCGTTTTCGGGTGCAGATTGCCATTGCCCTAAGCGGGCAAAGTTATATAAAAAGCCTGCTTTAAGCACATATTCTTTTTGCACCGCAAACGCGCTTGAGCTTGTACAAAGCGCAAGGCAAAAAAATAGGTAAAGCAATCGATTTAAAGGCTTAAGCATTGGCTCTCTTAAAATGTTGCACTAACAGAAAACGTTACACATTCGTCTATGTAATTAGGAACCGTAAATGTTTCGCGAGTATTGGCGTACTCTATGTGTGAGCCTGCAAATAAATTTTTGCCTGATACTGCTGTGGCCCAGTTATTGTTTATTTTCCAGTTCCATGTAAGGTCTACAGCGGTGTAGTTATCTGTATTGTAAGTATTTGAGCTTTCGGCTCTTAGCGTGGCAAAAATAGAATGCTGCTCACTTAATTGGTAATTCAGTTTAGTAAATAATTGTCTGTTTACTGAGTCGTAGCCAATAGTAGGGCGTGTTGCATTAGGTAAGTCGTAATCTATTTTTGTATAGCTGTAGCCAACTTCGCTGCTTAAGTTGTCCATTAGTTGCATCGAGAACAATAAATCACCGCCGGTTGTGGTGGTTTCACCTACCGAAACAAAGTCGTAATCTAAGCTTGTTGTTTGAAGCGCCGCAAATGCTTGTGATACTTCCCCGGCTAAGTAAAAGTTTAATGCAGGTATAAATTGTTCTACATGAGGGTTTAAGCTAATTACGGCCACATCATCCGCTTGCGTATTAAATGCAGAAACATCTAAAGACCACTCCGCCTTTGATATACGGTAGCCTAGCTCGTACGAGATATAATTTTCGGCTTTTACGTTATCGTTACCATTTAAAAATGTAGCTATATGGTATTGATCTATTTCAGCAATACCCGACTGCATGCCAATTACGTCTGAGATTTTTTGGCCATTTACTCTAAAGTTATCGTTAAATTCAATTAGAGTAGGAATACGCACGCTTCGTGAAATTGAACCCCATGCTAGGTGCTCGCTATTTGGCTGATAGGTAAAGCGGGCAAGGGGTTGGTTTTCCCAACCGGTTAAATCGTTATGCTCTATTTTTGTGCCTACAATGAGGTTTAACGTATCTGGAATAACACTGTATTGCGCTTGCAGCATGGCACCGTATTGATGAAGGTCTTCTAGGTCTTTATCGCTATTAATAAAAATGCTGTCTTGAAAAGAAATATCATTAAATCGATAATTAAGCCCCCAATCTACCTGGAGTGCACCGGTAATAAAGTTCATTTGATAATCAACGTCAATCGATTCAAAATCTTCATTTATATAGGGTTGTTCACCATGTTGTTTAAGCCACGACATTTGCAGCATTTGGTTTGCATTATCTGAAAGGCGATGCTCAATACGGGTCATTAATCGCGTATCGCGCCTATCTGCAATAGTTGGAAACTGCTGACTGCGGTTAGACGCATCTACTACCCCAGTAAGGTTTTGGCCGTGCTCTGTGTGGGTATGATCCCCTTGTAGGAGGATTGACCACTCATCGCTTGGCGTAAAATCAGCTCTAAAGCCGCCAGCGTGCTGTTTAGTAAAGTCATTAGGTTTAATGCGGCTGCCTTTTTTAGAAGGGGCGGTATTTTTAGTATTATAGTAGCCCCTGTAACTACCAATATCAGAAATATCACCACCATGGCGAAGGCTTATGTCGGCATTTATTTGATTACCTGTAATTGCTTTAGCGTAAGTATTGCGTGTATCTAAGCTATTTTTAGTAATGATATTGATCACGCCGTTATTTGCGTTATTACCCCATAACAACCCGCCCTGACCACGAATAACCTCAATGCGTTCAATATCGTATAAAGGCACATGCAACGACTCCCAATACACAGCCGCAAATTTGGGGGTATATAGGCTTTGTCCATCTATCATTACTAATAATTTGCTGGAATACCGTGAAGCAACACCGCGTGCAGAAATAGCCCATTGATTGTTATCAAGTTGTCTTACGGTAAGGCCTGGCACCATTTTTAATGCCTCAGGAATAGAGGTAGCGCCCGAACTTGTAATTTGCTCTTCGCTTAGCACATAAATAGAAGAGGCGGTGCTAAAGGCCGATTGTGCTCGTTTCATTGCAGAAGTTGCTTGAACATCCATCCCCATTAACGCGTCAAGGTCTAAATCATCGTCGTTTAATGGTTCTGCAGCAAGTATTGGTGAGGCAATAATAAGTGAGCACAATAACTTTTTAGGTATTTTCACCTAGGTTTCTCCACAGGGATCAAAAATCAAAAACAGGATATATTTTTGTAAAACATTTGTTACCACAAAATATTAGCATACTTTATATTGCTAAAAGTACACTTTATTAGGCTAACTCGCATAAATTACTAAGTAGTAAGGGTGTTTTAAAACTTAACGCTAAATTATTAAAGTTTTGTAGTTTTTAAATAAAATTAACAAATAAAGCCTCAAAATCAAGTAATAAGGCAGTGTACATTAGGCGCTGCTTGTAAATTCGCTTATCTAATTTAGCCCGCTGGCTATATCATTAATTATTAGATGGTATGTAAAACGCAGCACACCTAAACACACGCATTAATAAGGTAAATTACTTATAGTTAGCTGGTTCATACAGGTAAAATAATTTACCCTAAGTGTATTAGTCACTTTTATATTATTTGTTTTTATGAGCTTTCTTTTTTCTATTGCGTTAGCAAGCCTTCCTGCTTTACCCGAACCCGTTGCAAACAATGCCGTAGCTAAGGTTACTGTTGAAAACCAACGCTATTTTTTGAGTTTTATGGGGCTTGGTAAAAACAAACAACATAGCGATGTACACAATAAGGTATTTTCGCTAAAACTGGGCGACAGCGCATGGCAGCAACAAGCGAGTGTGCCTTCAAGTTTGCCATTAACGGGGCGCTTAGCCAGTACTGCAGTGGGCTTAGGTGAATACGCTTATATATTTGGTGGCTACACGGTAGATAGCGATCATACTGAAATTTCAAGCCCCGATGTGTACCGTTTCGATATAAAAAGCAACACGTATAAACACCTTGCAAGTATGCCTGTACCGGTTGATGACAGCGTAGCGCTAAGCTACAAAGAGCGTTACATATACCTTATTAGCGGCTGGCATAACGATGGCAACGTAAATTTAGTACAAGTGTACGATACTAAAAACAATACATGGCAGCAGGCGTCGCCTTTTTTAGGTGAGCCAGTATTTGGCCAAGCGGCTGCTATTAGTGGTAATACTATTGTTATTTGCGATGGCGTTAAAACCCAAGCAAATCCAGATTCTCGCCGCTCGTTTGCAGGTGTTGCTCAGTGTTTAAAAGGCACAATAAATGCCAACAATCCACTAAAAATAGATTGGCGTACTTTGCCCCACCCTACAGGGGAGTCGCATTACCGTATGGCTGCTACTAGCTACAATAACAATATTTACATGATTGGCGGCTCTAATAACCCCTATAACTACGATGGGATTGGCTACAATAAACAGCCCGCCCCGGCAAGTAAACACGTGTGGCGTTTTAATATAAAGCAAAACACGTGGCAGGTATTACCTAATGTAGCTGTTGGCAGTATGGATCACCGCGGCCTACTTGAGCACAATGGTTTTTTATATCGTATTGGCGGTATGAACAACCAACAACAAGTAATAAGCGATGTAACAGGTTACGAGGTAGCACAGTGAATACACTTTATATTACCGGTGCAGGGGTAAGTGCTGCTAGTGGCATACCTACATTTAGAGGCGAAGATGGCTTTTGGACTATAGGCAGTAAAAATTATACGCCCATGGAAATGGCCACGCGTGCTATGTATCAAAATAATCCACGCGAGTTTTTAGCTTGGTATTACAATCGTTTTGCTGCTTATCGTAACCATGGCCCGAATGAAGTACACCATTGGCTGAGCGATAAAAACTTAATAACCCAAAATATAGATGGCCTTGATGGCAAAGCCGGTAATAAAAATTACATTGCTATACACGGCAGGCTCGATCAAATGACGTTATTTCATGAGCAAGGCGAAGCCGTTAAACCGCTTATGACTCCGTGGGATAGTGTAGATGAAAGTCGCCTGCAAGAGTCTCTTTTTGAGCTATTTAATATTCAAAACCAAACACCTGAGCTTAATCATTCGTTTAAGCCTTTTGTGTTGTTGTTCGATGAATTTTACACTGAGCTTTACAGAATAACCGAAGCACAACAGCGTATGCTCAACGCCGATAAAATTGTATTTATGGGCACCTCGTTTAGTGTAAATATCACCCAAATGGCATTAGAAGTAGCCCGTAATTACGACATACCTGTAGAAGTGGTAGACCCTAACCCTGTTCACATAATGCACAGCAATGTAACGTACAAAAAAATGAATGCATTAGAATACATCCAATCTAATTAGAAAGTGCTATATTTTGAAGAGATTGCTAATGTTTTCTTAAATATTACAATCTCTTTATATAATATTAACGAGTCAACAATGTTATTATTATCCTTATTATAACAATACTAAAGAGACTTGAATGAGCGACCTAACTGCAATAGCAAACTTGTCCATTTTACTTGTAGAGCCTTCAGAGGTTCAGCAAAAAATAATAATAAAATCGCTTGCAGAAAGTGGTGTTAAACAAGTAGAAACTGCGGCTACTCAAGCGCAGGTTTTATCGTTACTTGAGAGTTACCACCCAGACCTAGTAATAAGCTCGATGTACTTATCAGACGGCACCGCCGACTCATTATTGCAAAAAATAAGACTTAACCCCGCTACTGAATATCAACCCTTTATGCTTATATCGAGCGAGCGTAATAAAAAGTACCTTGAGCAACTACGCCAGTCGGGTGTGTTGGCTATTTTACCTAAACCTTTTAGCGCAAAAGCCATTACTCGCGCACTCAAAGCAACGCTCGATATAATAAGCGAAGAAGAAGTAGATCTTGATCATTTTGATGTAACGCTACTTCGCGTACTTGTAGTAGACGACAGCCGCTTTGCTCGTAAACACATAATACGCGTACTTGCTGGCATGGGGATCCCCGAACCGGTAGAAGCCGAAAACGGAAAAGAAGCCATAGCGCACCTTAGTGAGCAATCGTTCGATTTAATCGTTACCGATTACAACATGCCAGAAATGGATGGTCGCGAACTAACCGAAACTGTACGTGGCTCAAATGCTTACTCGCATATTCCTATTTTAATGGTGAGCTCAGAGGCAAACGACACTCACCTAGCTAATATTGCGCAAGCAGGAGTTGATGCTATTTGTGATAAACCGTTTGAACCGGCCACAGTGCGAGAATTACTTTATAAAATAATGTCTTAGTCTTTTAAAAAACGGCTAACAACAGCGGTAATTAAATACATAACTACCGCTGTTTTGGCTTATTGGCTTGGCACGTTATATAACTGAAACGCCACAAAACATAAAATAACCGCAATACAGCTATCAAATACGCGCCATCTAAATGGGGAGCTTAAAACCTTTTTTAATTTTGGCGCAAACAACACTAAGCTACTAAACCAAATAACAGAGGCCACACAAGCACCAATAGCAAAGTGAATAGGCGCGGGTTGTAATGCGCCAATGCTGCCAAGCAGTAATACGGTGTCTAAATAAACATGTGGATTTAGTAAGCTTATAGCAAAGGCCGCAAGGGCCGTTTTCCACCAGCTCACTTTTATTACCTGAGTTACTTTTAACCCCGATGTGCCTTTAATTGCGCTGCGCGCAGAGCCAAATGCTAAGTAAAGTAACATAGCTATACCGCCCCACGTTAACCACGGTAATAACCCCGGCAGCCATAGCTTTAACTCATTAGCGGCAAATACACCTACAATAATTAATGTGGCGTCGCAAAGTATACAAACCGCGGCTAAAACAAAACGGTTAGCGCCCGCCATACATTGGCTTAAAATCCAAATATTTTGCGCCCCAATGGCAATAATTAAACTTAGCCCTAACATCACACCCGACAAAAACGACATATTTCTATTCCACTCAAATAAAACCTGTTACCCAATGCCTTGCAGGGTAGGGGGGATTCTGTTACAAATCCAATGAATATATTTATTGTTATATGCGTAAAACTCATGATTGATTACCAGTTACTCAATGCGCTTAGTGCCGTTATAAGTGAAGGCGGATTTGAAAAGGCCTCAAAAAAATTATTTATTACCCAATCGGCAGTGAGCAGGCGTATTCATCAGCTTGAGGCCAAACTAGGCGAGCCCGTATTAATAAGAACCCAGCCGCCAACGCCCACGGCACTTGGTAAACGTTTACTTAACCATTTACAGCAAGTATTGCAGCTAGAAGTGGCCCTTAATGTAGAGGCACTTAACGAACACACAGATTTAAACACCCCGCTTAGCGTAAAGCTTGCTGCTAATGCGGATTCGCTTGCCACCTGGCTGCCCGAAGCACTCGCCGTATTAGATACAGAGCTTGCGTGCAAATTACGCTTTGAAGTCATTAGCGAAGATCAATCCATTGCCCATAAAAGAATGAAAGACGGCGAGGTTATGGTGTGTATTAGCTCATCCCCCGAGCCCGTTAATGGCGGCCTAGTTAGCCCACTTGGCGCCATACGCTACAAAGCCATTGCAAGCCCCGATTTTATAAAACAACATAAGCTTACTGAGCTTTCGCAATTAGCGCATTTACCGTGCTTGGTATTTAGTGAGTATGACAAGCTACAACACCAGTTTTTAGAAGATATTAATGGCTCAGCCCCACTGTTTACCCATATTTACCCTTCGTCAGAGGGATTTAAACAAGCCATGATAGCAGGCCTAGGTTATGGGCTATTACCTACCTTACAGCTAGGAGACTCGCTGATAAAAGGCGAGTTAGTCGATTTATTCCCAGAATATTATATTGATACACCTTTATACTGGCACTATTGGCAAACCGAAAGCCCGCAGCTTAAAACGTTGCGTAAGTTTGCATTGCAAGTAGCAGGCAAACGGTTAGAGCCTATTAACCCATAAAGGCTAAGCCTGTGTTTATAACTGCCCTAATCTGTAAATAAGCAGTGCTGTTTTAGCGGTGTTTTTATTAAGTGAGGTTAAATCGGCGGTTTCGTTTTTAGTGTGTGCGCCACTGCCCATTAGGCCTAGGCCATCAAGCGCCATATCAACATGGTTTGCAGCAAACGAAATATCGGCCGCACCGGCATTACGTGGGTTTGCAGCCTCCACTTTGTTATAGCCTAAGTCTTGGCTTGCTTGGCTATACAGTGCAAGCAGCTTTTTATTACCCTTGGTGAGCCCCATTGGTGGGTAGCCGTCTTCAAAAATAAGCTCAGCGTGGCTGCCATTTAAGCTTTTAGCCACTATTTGCTGCATCACTTTTTTAGCGCCTTCTACCTGCTTTGGCGAAAGCGCCCGTAAATCACCCGCTACATGCACGGTTTGCGCAATTACGTTACTTTTACCAAACGCCGTGGCTGACGAGTTAGCACTGTCGTAATTGGCATTTGTGCCGCCCACAATAAGCCCCGGGTTAAAGGTTAAATTAGGTTGTGTAGCTAGTTGCTCTCTAAAGTCATTTAAAATACGCGACGCTTCGTAAATAGCGCCATAGCCCACATTGTCACTAAATATTTGCGATGAATGTGCAGCATTGGCCGTTACATTTAACGTCCAGCCGGTATAACCACGGCGCGCCGCCATAGCGGTTTTAATATTGTTATCGCCGTTCTCAAAACCTAGCGCTACGTCAGCCCAAATTGCGCCATCAACAATGGCCTTTTTAGATAAGCTAAGTGGGCGGCCGCTGCTTTCTTCATCGCCGGTAAGCAGCACTTTTACGCTTACGTTTTCAAGTAAATTAAGCGCTTGTAAGCTTTTAAGTGCGGTAATTATAATAGTGTTACCGCCTTTCATATCGGCTACACCTGGGCCACTGGCGGTGTGTTCATCAATTTGTTTATAGGTAGTAAAGTTATCGTGTTTAGCAAACACCGTATCAAGATGGCCGATCATCAGTATTTTTATTGCATCGGGATCATTACTCTCATGGGTTGCTAATACATGCCCTGCACGGTTAAACGCGCTGCCATCTAGCCACTCAACCTCAAAACCAATGGCTTTTAATTGCTCGCTTGCAAGCGCGCCCACCTTTTTTACGCCTTCAATATTAAGCGAGCCGCTATTAATATTTACCGCTTGTTTTATCTCTTTAAGCGCTTGCGGCATGTTTTGCTCAACTTGTTTTACTATTTCACGCTCGTTTTTATTAAGCGCCGCGTGGCTTGTAAGCGACAGGGTACTTGCAAGGATAAATATAAGTGCTTGGCTAAATTTTAAAAGTGACATAACAGCCTAATAATTGAAAAGTAGTTCAGCTAATATGAAGTAAAAATGCAAAGGGTTCAATAGGCGTGCTTTATATCTTGTATAACAACAACGAGTTACAAGGTTAAGGGTTAAAGGGTGTATGTGTTATTGATTTAAACACAGGTGTTTTAAAATAAAACTTCTTAACTAATAAGCAGCTTGTATAGCTAAACAGCGGTTAGCCAGATATTACTGAACTCCACAATTTTGGGGGGTTGCTGCATTTAAGAAAGGAAAGTCGAAGCTAACTATTTGTTTACAGGTGTTTATTATATAGTTAGGATGAAACTATTATAAAATAGGGACATTTGCCGATTTGTAAAAAGAAAATGTCGTAAACTAAATTGTTATGTTTGTAGGAGAGTTTAGTGCAACTGGATGCTTTGATTTTTGTAGATACAAATATTTTGCTAGATTTATATCGAATAAGGAAAAGCGATGTGAGCCTTGCATACCTCGACAGGTTAGAAGATTGCAAAGATCGCCTAATAATAGGCTCTCAGGTTGAAATGGAATTTAAGAAAAACAGACAAAAAGTAATTCTTGAAACCTTAAAAACTTATACCTCTCCTGATTGGGGGAAGCTTACCCCTCCAGCTTTATTAGCTGACTTCCAACCATCGAAGATGATTGAGAAACACAAAAAAGAAATATCTACACAACAAAAGAAAGTAAAAGCTAAGGTTGAAAAAATATTACAAAACCCATCTTCTAACGATCCGGTTTTTCAAAAATTAAATAGAATTTTTAAACGTAAATCTGATTACAATCTAGATCGAGAATCGGATGACCGCTTTAGAATTAGAAGGTTAGCTCGAAAAAGATTTTCCCTTGGCTACCCTCCAAGAAAAGATGCAGATAATTCATTTGGTGATGCAATAAATTGGGAGTGGATTATTGAGTGTGCAAATCAAACAGATAAGGAAATTATCATAGTTACTAGGGATACTGATTACGGTGTAATTCATGGTGGAAAATCTTATTTAAATGACTGGCTTAAAAAAGAGTTTCAGGAACGGGTGAGTAAAAGGCGTAAAATAATTTTGACTGACAAGCTATCATTTGCACTTAAAGCCGTAGATGAAGTTGTAACAAAAGAAATGGAAGAGGCGGAAGAGCAAATCAAAGCAATTATAGCATCCTTAAATGAAAGCCTCGGATTAACTGGTTTTGAATGTGAAAATTAAAAATATAACAAGCGCATGAAATCTGACTCCGCAAACTTTCCGGTTTTTTGCATAAAACAAAGGGCGAAAAAAATCGTCCAGCTTGCTCCGCAGGTCATGTGGCGTTAGGGCTAAACAAGAATCGAGCTTATGAATATAACTGAAAAATTTGGATTAGTGCTCCTTGGTGTTGTTATTAGTGTCATTGGATATTTGTTTAAACGCAAGATTGAGAGTAAGCCTCAACTTGAAACATTAGATAAACAGAAGAAGCTTCTCGATATTCATAAGCAAATGAATGAGCAAGGAGTAGATATTAATGGTTTAAAGCAGCTAGAAGCTATGATTACCGGAAAATCTGAAGCTATCCTAACAAAAAATCGGGCTCTTCAAGCCGAAGCTTCACCTCTAATAGAAGAGGACGAATCAGAAGATTTTACCCAGCTTGAATTGAACAACAGAGCGTCGAAACGACTGGAAGTTGCAAAAGAGAAAATGCAACGTGCCATTGCTGGAATAGATAGTCGAGTAGGTGATTTTGTGAGTCAATCTTTAATGAACAGCCAAACAGAATGGGAAAGCTACAGCATCAGTCAGGCAGAGGCTGCTTCAGCTAGTTATCAAGGCGGTAGCATTTATCCATTTATTTATGCTTCTGAACTTGAGTCATTAACTAACGAGCGTACAGCGAGACTTCAGGCGGAATTAGATGAACTTATTGGGCGATGCAACTAAAGTTGAACATTGGAGTGCCTTAACTGAACGTTAGGGCAAAGGAGCTTAAATGAACTTAAATCAAATTACATTACCCGTTACAGATATGGAAATTTCGACTAAATTTTATCGCGACTTAGGTTTTACTCAAATTGTAGATACCCCACATTATGCTCGCTTTGAATGCCCAGATGGGGATTCAACTTTCTCATTGTCTTTAGATCGAGGTGAGTTTGATTGTGGCACGGTAATATATTTTGAACATGAACAATTAGATGAACTGGTTGAGGCTTTAAAAGTTAAAGGTTTTGTATTTATACAAGAACCTACAGACCAGAGTTATTTATGGCGAGAGGCCGTACTGCATGATCCGTCAGGTCATAAAATTAAGCTCTATTGGGCGGGTGTTAATAGAGTTAATCCCCCTTGGCGTGTAGAAGTACGCAGCTAATCAGACCTTTAATTATGCAGTGTTCAACCTTACGCTATTAAAATCTAACCTCAAATACAAACAACCATCAGGTTTAACACTATTGGCATTAAACCTGGCAGCTCAAATTTAACCAATCAGCGTTAATTAGTCGGCATTAAATAAATCTCGCGCACGTTGTTGCGCTGGTTTGCTTCATCAAAAAATGGGGTGTAGGGGCTATGGTGGTGCAGCGGCCATTACACTCATTCATTTCCTCAGCTAAGTTTTGCCCAAACCCGTAACAAACCATTTAGTTGCACCGTAAATAGAGCCTTTAATAGGCTTAAGGCCAGCAGCTGGGCTAGTTAATATAGAGTGCCTTTTTTTAGCCCACATGTCTGTGCGCTTTATTTAGAAATTTGCTACCACGACAAAGTAATGCACAGTATCCTGTACATGTAATAATTTTCCAGCTAAACTTGTCTTATATAATGTACAAGTGAGGTGCAAAATGAGAATAGTGTCTTTTACCGAAGCCCGAAATAGTCTAAAAGCCGTTTTGGATAATGTAATTAATGATGCAGATACGACAGTAATCACTCGTCGTGACACTGAAGATGCGGTTGTAATGTCATTAGATTACTACAACAGCCTTATGGAAACTGTTCATTTACTTCGCTCTCCAGCGAACGCTGAGCATTTAAACCGTTCAATTGCGCAGTATAAAGCGGGCAAAACGACTCCACGAGAACTTATTGATGAGTAACAGGTTATTATCATGGACTGATGAAGCTTGGAATAGTTACGTCTACTGGCAGACTCAAGATAAGAAAACCTTGAAACGTATAAATAAGCTAATTGTCGATGTTAAGCGTTCTCCATTTGATGGGATTGGAAAACCGGAACCCCTCAAAGAAAATCTTTCAGGCTTTTGGTCTCGTAGAATAGATGATACAAATCGTTTGGTATATGCCGTGGATGATACAGCAATTACAGTTATCTCGTGCCGTTACCATTACTAAATAAACAAGATAAATAAACAAGACACCCATCTTAAATTCTTCATTCTATCCAGCCAGTAGTTATCAAAAACAACCATCAGGTTTAACGCCATTGGCATTAAACCTGACAGCTCAAATTTAACCCAAACAACGTTAATTAGTCGGCATTAAATAAATCTCGCGCACGTTGTTGCGCTGGTTTGCTTCAATGGCAAACAATACGGCGTCGGCTACATCTTGTGGGTCGAGTTTGTCGGGCTTAGCTTCATCAAAAAATGGGGTGTTTACCATGCCTGGGGCTATGGTGGTACAGCGGCCATTCCACTCGCTCATTTCCTCAGCTAAGTTTTGGCCAAACCCGTAAGCAAACCATTTAGTTGCGCCATAAATAGAGCCTTTTATTGGCTTACGGCCAGCGGCTGAGCTGGTTAATATAAAGTGGCCTTTGTTTTGGCGTAAATGAGGCAGGGTTGCTTTTGCCGTCCACAGCAGGGCTTTAATGTTTATGTCTATCATGGTTGACCATTCATCGGGGTCGCCTTTTTCAGTGCCTGCGGTTGAAACGCCCATACCTGCGTTGGCAAATGCGGCATCTAGTCGGCCAAATTTTTTAAGCCCTTTTGTTACTACGTTTTCAAGTTCGGTAAAGTCGGTGGCATCTGCGGGTACACTCAGTGCGTTGTCTTCACCTAATGACTCAACTAGTTCAGCTAATTTATCTTCACTTCTGGCGGTAAGAATGACTTTATGGCCGTTATTAACCAATGTTTTTGCACTCGCTTCACCTATGCCACTAGAGGCACCTGTAATGAGGACTACTTTTTCTTTCGCCATGTTATTTCTCCTATGTTTACATATTCAAAATGATAAGAACGGTTTAACTAATACGTGCTATTAACTGTACCAGTTCTGGGTTAACGGGGCTTGAATGCAGGTCACTTTTCGAATGAATTATTTGGATGATGTTAGATGAGTGGCTTTAATGGATTTTTGCAAAGGTGGAGTGTTCGTTTTTGTTATACTTTTTATAAAAAAAGCGCACCTTAAAGTGCGCTATACGTTTATTGTGTTATGTCAAAGCTAACTGAAAGGTCCTCAGTTTGCGGTACACTAATTTGCTTAAGTTGATAAACAGTGAAATTAGTATCTTCTAGCTCTGCATCGTCTATATGTGCGGTGCACGTATAGCCAAGTTGGTAGTCTCCCGGTGTAATGAAAGCAAGCTCAAACTCATATTGGTTATCGTCTTGATCGAATACAACATTTGCGGTCGCAAGTGGGGTATCTTCTGGGGTTTGCTCATCTATTTCGTATATATCTTTAGGTATTTGAGCATCTGATGAATATAAATATACGGCGTGTCCAAACGTTGAATCTGCAGCAGCAGTGGCGATATTGTCTGTTTCACAGTTATTAATAAGCGCTTGGCTTACTGTGCCTTCAATTTCTTGTGACTCAGAAAGATTTTGTAATCGTACGCCTCTAGGTTTTAAAAAGATCGCCTCATTATTTTGGGGATCGACCAGCGATTTTTTTAGGTCAAATTCCAAAACAAAGTCGTTATCAGTTTGGTTAAGTGTAAAGCCATCGAGTTGTATTTCGCCTACACCATCATTCCCTTTTCTTTTTACCACGAGCGGAGCAATGCTGTCGTCTTCGTATACTACGTGAGATGTAAAACTAAGGTTATTAGTATCGCCATTTATAACCTGAGCGCGGATCCACGAGTATTCGCCTGCTGGTACTTCTTGATCGTCAAGCAGCTCAAAAACATCATCCCCGGTGTAATCGAGCAAATTAACCATTTGTGGTTGAGATGCGTCAGTTTCACTTCGGGTTTCAAAACTAAATTCTTCATCGCCTTGTGTTTTAATAGTGATTGAATCAAACACGACGTTAACCGCTTTTAAACCACTAACCGGGGCATCTGACACACCAAGGCTAAAGGTTGACTTGTCGCTAGATTGTGGCGGTGTTGTGTCATTGTCATCACTTGAAGAGCCACACCCGGCTAATGCAAAAAGAACGGCGCTGCTGACTAATGTTGATTTAATATTCATGATTTACTCCTTTAGTTTATAAAGCGGATTGTAGAAGAGCTAAGCTGAATTTAGATTGAACTGGTTTTTAGAATAGTTACTTGAAGTTAATCTTTATTTTACTTTGCGCATTTTTGAACAAAAGTATGTACGCCATAGGTTAACTAGTTTGTGAGCACTAAGGTTTTAAGTGTGAAAATTTAAGCGAAAAAAAGAAAAACTTTGCCCAATTAATTTGCTGATATAGGCACACCTTCCACTTATTTTAATGCTATCGCTTTAAAATTTTTACTATATACTCCCGCCACTTCTTTTGAAGTGTATAGATTTAATTCTTGCTGATAATCAGCCCATAGTTGGAATATGTATGAAAGATAAACTTATTGTGTTTTGGCAAAGCCATTCAGAAACAATCATCACTTTAGGTTACAAAGTGGTATTAGCCTTGGCTATTTTAGTTGCGAGTGCGCTTATTGCGCGTTCAGTAAAAAAAGCGATTAAAAATTCTAAGTCGCCATTAAAAAAAGTAGACGAAACGCTACTGCCGCTTTTATCGAGCATTGCGGGGTATTTAGTTTATATAATTGCTGGGCTGTTTATTTTAGATATTTTTGGCGTTAATACGGCAAGTTTAATAGCGCTAATGGGCGCGGCGGGTTTAGCGATTGGTTTGGCGCTTAAAAACACGCTGAGTAATATTGCAGCCGGCATTATGCTACTCATACTGAGGCCATTTAAAATAGGCGACTTTGTAGATGCGAGCGGCACGCTTGGCACAGTGAACGAAATAAACTTATTTACGACCATTTTTAAAACCACCGACGGCCTTTATATCGCATCGCCTAACGGTAAAGTGTGGGGCGGCAACATTAAAAACTTTACCCGTAACGGTAAAAGGCGCATGGATATAGTGGTGGGAATTTCGTACGCCGACTCTATTGATGTAGGCTTAAATGTACTTAAAGAAGTTGCCGAATCAGAAAGCCGATTACTCGCAGAGCCAGCGCCTAAAGTAATGGTTACCTCAATAGGCGAAAGCGCAGTAAATATTCAATTACGTGCATGGGCTGTAAATGGCGATTACTGGCAAACCGTGTGGGATTTAAATAAACGCGTTAAAGAAGCCATAGAAGGCGCGGGGCTGAGTATTCCGTTTCCGCAGCGTACGCTGCATATATCTGAGTCGATGGCATCGGCAGTAACGGTTAATAACGGTAAATAAAACCTTTAAACACTATTAGCATAAGCACAAATAAAAATAGCGAGCCTTGGCTCGCTATTTTTGTATTAGCTTTTTGCTGACGAGTATTAACCTTCTAATTGAAAGTCGTACACTGAGCCTAAGTTAAGCAGTTGGGTTAGTTCATCCAGTGCTTGGTAGCTTTCGGTAAGTAGGGCTGAATCGGCAAAGTCGCTTGCACCTAGCTTATCGCGGTAGTTACGCTTTGCCCAGTCACAAAGTTGTGTGTATTTAGTATCGGTTAAAATAACCTCAGGGTTTACTGCGCTTAGCTCTTGTTGGTTAAGGGCTACACGTAAACGCAGGCAGGCAGGGCCGCCGCCATTTTGCATACTTTGGCGCAGGTCAAAAAACTGCACTTGGTTTACTGGGTTATCCGCTAAAATCATTTCTTCAATGTAGGCGTTTACTGCGCTATTACGTTGGCACTCTTGTGGCGCTACTAATAGCATTGAGCCATCATCTAGGCTTACTAATTGGCTATTAAATAAGTAACTGCTTACTGCATCGCTAATGCTTACTTTATCGGTAGGTACTTCAATTATGTATAGCTGTTTACTGCCGGTGTAGGCATCGCGAATTTCTTGCAGGGCATCGTGTTGGTTTAAAAATGCTTGCTGGTGGCAAAGCAATACGTTTGCGTTACCTACTGCAATTACATCGTTATGAAACACGCCTTGGTCTATTACATCTGGATTTTGCTGCAGTAAAATTTGGCTCGATTCTTTTAAATTATGTAATCGGCAAATGGCTTCTGAGGCTTCTAGTGTTTGCCTTGCAGGAAACTTAGCCGGTTTTGGTAATTGGCTGTTAAAGGCACTTGCACCAAATACAAACATTTCTAGGCCTTGCTCGCCGTGGCTGTCGCAAAGTCGGGTGTGGTTAGCCGCGCCTTCGTCGCCAAAAAAGCCCTGATCGGGTAAATGCGTGTGGTGTGCAAAGTAGCTATCGTTATTAAACATGGCTTTTAGTAAGCGGGTAGTTGTAGCTGGCTCGAGTGAGCGATGAAACTTATTGTTTAAATTAGCTGAGGTAAAATGCACTTTGCCATCGAGGGTATCTGGCGATGGAGAAACAGTAGCGGCATTGGCGGTCCACATTGCAGAGGCCGAATAACACGCGCGCAATAAAATAGGGTCTGCTTTAAATGCTTTATGAATAACTTGCGAGTCGTTGCCGGTAAAACCTAGGCGACGTAGTACGTTTAAATCGGGGCGTGCGTGGGGCGCAAACACACCTTGTGTTAGGCCTTTGTCGTGCATGGCTTTCATTTTTTCAAGGCCCTGTAACACAGCTTCTTGAGGGTTTGAAAAACTTGCCGCATTATTTAACGAGGCAACGTTACCATACGATAAACCCGCATAGTTGTGAGTAGGGCCAACTAAGCCATCAAAATTTACTTCTAAGGCGTGCATACACGTTCCAATCATATTGTTTTTAGTTACTTAACAATACAACGCAATGGCCGCGCTTGCAAAGCCTATAAATACGAAATTTATCGGCTGTAAACTCGCTCTTTATCGCACGTAGTATGGGTATTACTCGGATCGTTTACCTGCCATACGCTAATGTCTAAACGCCATAGTAGGTAAAGGGTGTGGTATAGGTTAGCCATGGTATTTTCCTTGAAAGTTTCACTGAACACATCTGTACTTTGAAAGAATTATGCCAACTGTTAATTGAATATTTTATGAATACAAATCAGATATTTATTAAAACACTAAAAATAACTTTTGAGCGCTTAGCACCATTTTGGGGCTAAAAGGCTTAAAAGTTGCACCAAAAAGCCACGCAGCAGGTGCGTGGCGTATGGTTTATACGCTGTATTTAGCGCCCTACTTTACCCTTTACTAGTGGGTCGAACGACAGCACACTAAATTTTCCTTGGCTGGCATTTTTACCGTTATTTAATACTGGCGAGCGGTGTAGCTCATCTACGGTAAAATATATTTTATGATCGGCGCCATAACTAAAGCCATCAGGCCAGCTTAAGCGCTCGTCTTTAAATAATACCTGGTATTTACCGCTTGGTTTTACTACACCAATTGCGCCGTTGGTTATGTCGGTAACATACACATTACCGCCGCCATCAACAATAATGCCATCTGAAATTGGTTTAGTGCCGTAACGCGTTACTTTACTTTCAAGGGCGCTTGCGCTCAGGCTTTTATTGTTAATATCGCTTGTGGCAATACGGTAAACCGATGTGCCAGACATAGAGCCAAAGTAAAGCCACTGTTCGCTTGGGTCGAGTGTGATTGGGTTTACGCCTAAACGTGCTGGTTGGCCGCCTAGTTTCATGGTGCGCCCTTCAATGACCATGTCGATGTTTTCGGCTGTGGTGTATGGGCTATTTTGTAATACTCTGCGCGCCTCACCTGTTTTTAAATTTACGGTAATAATAGCGGCTTGGCTGCCTTGTGCGGTGTCGGCAATGTATACAACGCCGTGTTTATTATCGATAACTAAATCGTTTAAAAACGAGGTGTCGGTAATGGTGGGTTTAGCTAAATAAATTATTTTATGCAGCTGCTCTTTGTTGGTATCCCAACCGACTAAACGCCCAGCACGATCAGGGCCTGATGTATCAAGCATCCATAACACGCCATCGGCAGATACATTTATGCCAAGTACATCGTAAAAGCCTTTGCCGTTTTTGTACGCGTATGCCCATTCTTCATTAGGGTAGGGTTTGGTGGTGCCATCGCTTAATAGCTCCATAATTTTTTGTTTTTGGCCGTAAAAACCATGTACCGATAAAAACTTACGACCCGAGGGCGTAATAGCAATATTACCTGGTGGGTGCTGCGCGTCGAATGTAGCTACTGTTTTTAAATCAGCATTTTGATTAGCGGTATTAGCAAACACACTGCTGGTTAAAAACGCAGTGCTACAGGCTGCTGCTAAAAGTATTTTTTTAATCTGGTTCATGCTTCAAAGCCTTCTAAAACAAGTTTACCGCGTGAGGTGTGCGATTCTAAAATTTGGTGTGCTTTATATAAATTAGCAGCGTTTATTGGGCCTAAATTTTGCCCAAGCGTGGTTTTAAGTGTACCTGAGTCTATCAGCTCGCTAATTTCATTAAGTAAGGTGTGCTGCGCTGTTATATCGGCGGTAGTAAATAGCGAGCGGGTAAACATAAACTCCCAATGCACCGATATACACTTACGCTTAAACTTTAAAATATCGAACGATGTAGGGTCATCTATTAGCGCAAATTTACCTTGCGGTTTAATACACTCAACTATTTGGTCTTGGTATTGGTCGGTGTGGGTTAAGCCAATAACGTAATCAAACTCAGCTAACCCCAGTTCTTTGCGCTGCTCGTTTAAGTTTTTAGTATGATCGAGCACGTAATCGGCTCCTAACTCTTTAAGCCAAGTTACGCTTTGCTCGCGTGACGCAGTACCTACCACCTTTAGCCCAGTAAGCTGCTTTGCAAGCTGTACCAAAATAGAGCCAACGCCTCCTGCAGCGCCAATAACTAAAATAGATTGCTGAGTATTTTGCTTATTTTTAGGCACTTGTAAGCGCTCAAACAGCATTTCGTAAGCGGTAATACTGGTTAGCGGCAGCGCTGCGGCTTGTGCGTCGGTTAATGCTTTAGGCGCACGCCCTACAATACGCTCATCAACTAATTGAAATTGCGCATTACTACCTTGGCGCGATAAATCGCCGGCGTAAAATACACGATCCCCCACATTAAATAACGAAACCGACTCGCCAACGGCTTTTACAACGCCTACGCCGTCCCAACCTAATACTTTGTAACCTTGATCCGGTGCTACATTGGCACGTATTTTTGTATCTACAGGGTTTACCGAAATAGCCTTTACTTCAATAAGTAGGTCGTGCCCGCTGGCTGTTGGGGTATCAAGCTCAATTGCTTGTATTGAGCTTGCTGTGAGCGTTTTAGAGTTTTTGGTATAGCCAAATGCTTTCATATGCGTTCCTGATGATTTTAACCAAGTGTTTTTAACTTATAAGCACTATAGCTCAGTTGAAAAATAGAAAAAGACATGAAAAACTAAAGCACTTTCAAATTTTAATTGAAAATATGCGATCATTTAACGATATTCAAACTTTTATAGATGTAGCCAGTTGCGCCAGTATTTCTGAAGCCGCACGGCAAAACGAGCAAACTCCAGCGGCGGTAAGTGCAGCTATTAAGCGCCTAGAAAAAGATTTAGGAAACGTGCTGTTTATTCGCTCTACCCGAAGCTTACGCTTAAGTGTGGCAGGGGAGCAGTTTTTAAGTTACGCCAAAGACTCCCTTTCGCTTATTCAACAAGGGGTAGCTGCAGTACAAACCGCAGTGGGCGAAGTAACGGGAACGCTACAGGTATCGGCCCCGTGCGACTTAGGGCGTAATAAACTAAGTGAATGGCTTAATGAGTTTTTAGCGCAATACCCGCATGTAAAACTTAAACTGCACTTAAGTGACGAAGTAAGCGACATTTACAGCCAATCAATTGATATTGCGCTGCGCTTTGGTGTACCAAAAGATTCGCAGTTAATTGCAGCGCCGCTTTTTTTAAATAATGCGCGTATTTTAGTGGCCTCTCCTGAATATGTAGCAAACAATGGATTGCTTACACATCCACTTAACTTAACGCAGCACACCACCATTACCTTTATGCGCTTTGGCGAAGTGTTTAAAGAGTGGCGATTTTATAAAAATGGCGCAGTGCAAAAAGTACAGCTAAATTGCCAACACATAGTAAACGATGGCGAAATGGTTAGGCGCTGGGCGTTAGAGGGCAAAGGCATTGCGTATAAGTCGTACTTAGATGTTATTGATGATTTAGCAAGTGGGCAGCTCGTTCATTTATGCCCCGAGTGGCAAAGTGATCCGCTACCGCTTTATATGATGTACGCCGATCGGCGCCAAATGACCCCGGTGATCAGCGCATTTAGGGCGTTTATTCAACAAAAAATAACCGCGTTAGTGGGCTAACTCATCATCGTTTTTAGTTGTTAAATCGCTTATTACTAAATCAAGCAGCTGCATTAGCTGTTTGGCTTGTGTGGGGTCTACACTTTCAAACTTACATAATATATTTTTTGGAATATCAGCGGCTTCGTTTTTAAGGGCTTGCCCACTTTGGGTAAGCTGAATTAGGCGCTTACGCTTATCGTGCTCATCTTTAATAACAGCCAGCAGAGACTTTTCGGTCATTTTTTTGAGTATTTGGGTCATAGCGCCACCATCAATAGCGGTTTTATCTATTAGCTGCGCTATGGTTATTTTGTCTTGCTCCCACAGCGCCATCATTACTACATACTGCGGATACGTTAAATTAAGTGCAGCTAAAGGCTCACGGTAAGCACGTGCAATGCTATTTGATGCCATATATAACCTATGACAAAGCTGATTTTTTAATTTTAATTGCTCAAATGACATACCCAACTCCTAGTGCGTTAATACCTTCAACTCAAAAAATATTTTAATTTGCATGCAAAGTATTTGCAATCTCTAATTACTTGCCCTATTATTTTGCATGCAAACTAAATTAATTGATAAACTTTGGAGTTCACTATGAATGTATTACAAAACGTTGCTTACACAGCAAAAGCAACTGCAACCGGTGGTCGTGAAGGTGTAGCTAAATCAGACGATGGCCGTTTAAATGTAAACTTATCAACCCCAAAAGGGCTAGGTGGCGACGACGGACAAGGCACAAACCCAGAGCAATTATTTGCAGCTGGTTATGCAGCGTGCTTTATTGGTGCACTAAAATTTGTAGCCGGTAGCGAAAAAATTGCGTTACCAAGTGATACACACATTAACTCTGAAGTATCTATTGGCGCGATTGAAGGCGGTTTTGGCATTGCAGTTAAATTAGCTGTATCACTCGGTGATATGGATAAAACAGCAGCGCAAGAGCTGGTAAATAAAGCACACCAAGTATGCCCATACTCAAACGCAACACGCGGTAACATTGAAGTAGAACTTTCGGTTATTTAATTAACTGATTATTTAGCATTGTAATAGCCCAGTGGTTTGCCACTGGGCTTTTTTGTATGCAAAGTTTATTAAAAAATAACGTTATAAATATATGAAAACAGCATGATTAAATTAACCCATATACCAGCAACTGGCACAGCTGTATTTGTCTTGCAGTGATTAAGTAAGCAGCTCTTTAATGCTGAAAAATGTTGGGAGGATGAAAAGGGTTAAGGCGTTCTGCAAGAACGCCGATAGAGGGCAAACTTTATCGTCTGTATTGGGTGTGCTTACAACCCTAACTCCGGCAGTCCTGGGTGATCGTCGGGGCGGCGCCCTTGGGGCCAGTGAAATTTGCGCTCTGATTCTTTGATGGGTAAGTCGTTGATGCAAGCAAAGCGGTTTTGCATTAAGCCATTTTCATCGAATTCCCAGTTTTCGTTGCCGTAGGAGCGAAACCAGTTGCCGCTGTCGTCGTGCCACTCATACGCGTAACGCACGGCAATACGATTTTCAGTGAAAGCCCATAACTCTTTTATCAGCCTATATTCCAATTCTTTTTCCCATTTTCTCGTTAAAAATGCAGCGGCTTCTTCGCGGCTGTTCACTAAAGAATTACGATTACGCCATTTGGTATTCACTGTATAAGCAAGTGATACCTTTTCAGCGTTACGGCTGTTCCAGCCATCTTCTGCTAGGCGCACTTTTTCGATGGCGCTTTCGCGGGTAAAAGGGGGCAGTGGTGGGCGTGTACTCATGTTTAAATCCTCTTTGGGTAAAGTAACGTTGAATAACTTGTATAGGTTTCATCAATAAGTGACTTTGAATATTAGCCTGTTTAATTGGGCTACAAATCTAATATAACAGTGTCGCAATCTTTCGCTGGCACAGCGCAGCATAACAATACGTCTGATGGGTCAATATGCGCACTTGGCTTGGTGCGATACGTTACAGCACCACTTTTTAGTTTAACCGCACATGAGCCACATTGGCCGCTGCGGCAACTGTATGGTGGCGTAAGTCCTTTGCTTTCGGCCACCTCTAGCAAGGGGCTATCACCTTTATTCCAGCTTTGTTCAATACCCGAGTGAGCAAACTTTATCACAGCAGATTCAGCCTCTAGCTCAGCGTGGTTGCTGGTATCTGTTGATTGGCGTGCTAAAGATGATGGCCCAAACGCTTCGGCATGAATATCTTGATCTTTTACCCCAATGCCAATAAGTATGTCATACATACTTTGCATAAAACCTTGAGGGCCACACAGATAAAAGTCTTTGTCGAACAGCGATGGGAAATCGACGCTATGCTCTGTGGCCATTGCATTAAGTACGTCCATTAACAAGCTTTGGCTAATTCGTCCTTGGGAAGTGTAATTGTTCGACGCCGCAGAACTCTCTGTCTGAGCGTAGTGAATATCACTTAATACAGAATAATACTGAATACGCCCAGCGCTGCGCTTTGCAATGTTGCTCAGCTCTGCATAAAAAGCGCGTTGCTCACTATTTTTTGCGGCTTGAATAACTGCCATCGGGCGGATATAGCGAGTGCGAATACCTTCATTAAGTGCATCATTTGCCATGGCCACCATTGGCGTTATTCCCACACCTGCACCTATTAAAATGGCTGGGCGCTGCTGTGTGTTATCGATAAAAAAATGGCCGCTTGGTGCTTTAATCTGTATTTCACTGCCAATCGATATTCGAGAATGCAAGGTACTTGATACCAGACCATACTCTTCACGTTTTACTGAAATACGATAACCACTTTGCGATGGGGCACTGGATACAGTGTAATTGCGCACAAGCCAGTTTTCAGTATTTTGCTGCTTAATACGCAGGGTTAAGTGTTGCCCCGGGGAAAATGGTAGTAGGGGAGAATCATCTTTTGGCTGTAAATAAAATGAGCGGATTGTACTGCTCTCGTCTTCGATTTTACTGACGGTAAATGCGCGCCACTGGTTGCGCTGTGCTTGTGCTTTAACGATTGCTTCTGCCTGTGACCAGGTGCCCGTTGCTTGAGAATTGGGGGAGTAGCTATCGAACTGAGCGCGAAATGGAAGTGCCGCTTTTAATGTCAGCCCTTGGGTTAGGGTAAATTGCCAGCCGCGCTGCGCACCTTGAAACCCTTTAATTATCGGTGAGTCACTTGCCAGCAAGGTAACTGTGCCGGTTAACATAAAAACATCGCCGCTGGTAAAATCAACAAACAGTAAACCCGCTTTGGGGTTTAACAGGAAATTACCCAGCGTATTGAAGAAGTTATTTCCTGCATAATCAGGAATGGTGAGGGTGTTTTCATCAACCTTTATAAAACCTGGCATGCCACCACGGTGTGACACATCAACCCCCATAGCATTGTGGGCAGATACCTTACGGTTCACTTCGTTTGCAGGTTCGTGATCCGCAGAACTGGCAACAAAAAACGTATCCGCTTGGCGGATGAATGCCTTTAGGCTATCACTTAGTTCAAAAAACGTTTCAGCGCGCGGGGCCTTGTATGGCGCATCTGGCGAACGGATAAAGTGAAGGTCGCGAGTTTGAATATACTGCGGACAATTGCCAAAAGATTGCTCAACCTCTAAAGCAAATTGGTTGTTCGCTGCGCTAGTAACACAAGCGTTGACGCGGTTTCTACGCCGGGTCGACATTTCTAACCCCAATAAACCCAATCGAGCACCTTGTGTGATTGCTGTGGCTAATGGGTCACCTGATAAAATTGGGCTGTTTACTGTGAGCTTGGTCGGGGAAGGGGACTGCACGAAGCCCGGCTTTCCAGGCAAAATTGACGCCCAAAGTTGCCCCTTATCTGATGTACTACCCAGCACCATAAACGGCAGTTGCTGGAAAAACTGCCTATGCTGATCTGGCATAAATTCGCGGATCGCGCGGCGGCCAATAGTACGCATTTTTTCGTAACTTCCGGCACTTCTTTGCATTTGCTGTTCACCTTCGTGAAAAGCACTTGAAGTAATGTGTGTGTTCATAATGACTCCATTAGCGCAGTGCGCCGGAAAAGTATTTGCCAAAAATATTAAACTGGTGATGCAAAAGAATGTCGGGCTCAAACCTATTCATTGAAAGGCAGAGCCGCTAAAACAAACACTTACTTTACCAGCCCCGCTTTTGTAGCCTGCATAGGAACGAAACCGCTTAACCCTTCTACGTTAGATAACCAGCGACGTATATTTGGATATGGGTCAAGAGATACATCCCCCTCGGGAGCGTGGGCGACATAGCTGTATATCGCAAAGTCAGCCAAGCTCACTTTATTAGCCACTAAGAAGTCATTGCCATCGAGTTGCTGTTCCAATTTTGTCAGGGCTTTTGCTGCTGTTTCTTTAGCGAAAACAGGATCAACCGGCGAGTTGAAAACATTAATTAACCTTGCTGCACCAGGACCGTAGGATATCTCTCCTGCAGACATGGCAAGAAAACGATGCATCTCAGCTTCGCTGGCAAGATCTTGCGGAATATATGAAGGTGCGTATTTACGTGCCAAGTAAATCAAGATTGATATTGAATCGTGAATAACCACGTCTGAATCCTCAATTACTGGTACTACACCCAATGGATTGAGAGCCAGAAATGGGGCTTGTTTATGCTCCCCAGCGGGTAAGTCTACATAAATAACTTCATGGGCTATGCCTGCAACACTCGCAAATAACTCTACTCGGTGGGCATGACCGGATAATGGAAAACCGTGAATTTTAATGGCGTTTGACATGATATTTACCTTATTTAATCGTTAACTAATGACTTCTGATGTTAGTCACTGACCTGTCGTGACATGGGTAAATATTAGGCGTTGCTTTTCTTATGAACAATATGTTGATTTATAGAATCACTATGTACAAAATGTTCATTAATAGGGCGAAGCATTACACGGAGCAATATAGGGAGCTCTCATGGATACACTTGACGGCATGCGCACTTTTATCGCTGTGGCAAAGCAAAAATCTTTCACAGGTGGTGCCAAGCAACTAGGCATAAGCACTAAACTGGCGAGTAAATACATTGCTCAGCTGGAGCAAAAACACGGTGCTTTGTTGTTCCACCGTACTACGCGCAGTGTTACGTTGACCGAAACTGGGCAGGCGTATTTTGTGCGATGCGTTCCTTTGCTCGAACAATTTGAAGAGCTAGAAGATGTCATTCAGCATCGGCAGTCTGATCTGTCTGGCACGGTTCGCTTAACCGCACCTACCGCATTTGGCAGTACTAAATTAGTTGATGCACTGGCCCCATTTTTAGCCAAGCATCCGAAAATTAATGTTGAGTTGAACCTGTCTGATCAGTATGTGGCTATCATCGATGAAGGTGTGGATGTTGCTGTGAGGTTTGGGCCGTTGAAAGATTCAACGCTGATCGCAAAAAAATTGATGGATATGCGTATTGTTTTTTTTGCCTCTCCTGAGTATTTAAAGCGCAATGGCAAACCAAGCCATCCCAGTGCGCTGGCAACACACAATTGTTTATTGCAGACTTCTCAAAACGACCCAGAAAACTGGAAGTTCCAGGAAGATGGCAATACGTTCACCGTTAATGTTAGCGGCGATTTTGCTTCTAACTCCCCCAGAGCAGTAACCCACATGGCTTCTCAAGGGCTGGGAATAGGCATGGGCCCACAATACGTGACAGAGCCTTACGTAAAAGACGGCTCATTGCAGTTACTGTTCGAACCCTATGAAGCAAGCATATTGGAATTAAACGCAGTGTATGCTTCAAATCGCCACTTACCGGCAAGAATACGAGCATTGCTTGATCATCTTGCGCTTTCTTTTGCAACTTAGTGGTAATTACCTCAATAGCTACTGTGCAGTCACAATGTATAACGTATCTGCTTATTGATTTAGACTTTGCTTGTGAAGTAGAGCAAAGCGTAGGGCATCTTTTTATCGCACAGAGCTGCGTAAATACCTTGTTAGCATAAGGCTTTAAATGGCAGTAGCGATAAAACAAGTATGCTCATACTAAAACGTTACAAAAGCCCAGTGGTTTGCCACTGGGCTTTTTTGTGTGCTGCAATTTACTAGATATCACATTAATTGAAGCGGGCTTTTAAATAAATATACGAAAATTCGTATATTCACTATTTCATATATTCTTATTTTGTTTTATTGTATGCACACTAACTAAACGAGGATGCTATGGAACAACTCAACCCACTTCAATTTTACAAATGCTTAGCCGACGATACGCGCTTAAAAGCCATGTTATTAATTAGCCATGAGCAAGAGCTATGTGTGTGTGAGCTTGTTGCTGCGCTGGAACTGAGCCAACCTAAAGTGTCGCGCCATTTAGCGCAACTTAGGCAATGTGGCTTATTGAGCGACCGTAAGCAAAATCAATGGGTGTATTACAGTATTAATAAAGCCCTGCCACAATGGGCTCTTAGCGTACTAACGCAAACACGAAACGAAAATTCTGCGTTTTATAACGACGATTTAAATCGACTCAATGCTATGGGTAATCGCCCAGAGCGTGCAGCAAGCTGCTGTTAATTAAGCAAATTGATATAACTTTACTAAAGGTATTTATTATGACAATTAAAGTAGGTATTAACGGCTTTGGCCGTATGGGACGTTTAACACTGCGCGCGGCTTTAGAGTGGCCAGAAGTAGAATTTATTAAAGTAAACGATGTAGCGGGCGATGCTAAAACACATGCCCATTTATTAGAGTTTGACTCAGTGCACGGGCGTTTAGCCCAAAATGTTACAGCAAACGAGAATAGCTTTAGTGTGGGTAAACATACTATTGCCGTTACCAATAACAAAACCATTAGCGATACTGATTGGTCTGATTGCGATGTAGTGATAGAAGCCAGCGGTAAAATGAAAACCACTGAGCTGTTAAATCAATATTTAGCACAAGGTGTTAAGCGCGTTGTGGTAACCGCTCCGGTAAAAGAAGACGGCATTTTAAATGTGGTTATGGGCGTTAACGATAATTTATATAACCCAGATGAGCACAAAATTGTGACTGCGGCTTCGTGTACGACTAACTGTTTAGCGCCTATTGTAAAAGTACTGCAAGAAAAAGTAGGCATTAAGCACGGCTCAATGACCACTATTCACGATATTACCAATACCCAAACTATTATTGATGCGCCACATAAAGACTTACGCCGTGCTCGTTCGTGCGGGACAAGTTTAATACCTACCACAACCGGTAGTGCAACAGCCATTACGCATATATTCCCTGAGCTAAAAGGTAAGTTAAATGGCCATGCCGTACGCGTACCTTTAACTAACGCATCAATTACCGACTGTGTATTTGAGCTTGAGCGTGGTGTAACTGCCGCTGAGGTGAATGAATGGTTTGCTCAGGCGTCTAAAAACGAGCTTGCTGGCGTATTAGGTTACGAAGAAAAACCGCTGGTATCGATTGATTACAAAACCGATCCACGCAGTAGCATTATTGATGCGCTCTCTACCATGGTTATTAATAATACCCAGCTTAAGTTATACGCTTGGTACGATAACGAATGGGGCTACGCTAATCGTACTGCCGAGCTTATGCTTAAAGTTGCTAAAAGTGACTTGGTTTAACCATTAATTAAAGGTTTTAAGGGCGTTAACCATGTTTGAGCAACTCGCTAATTTACCTACAGCAATAAAACAGTATTTAATAATTACCGGTAATTACTGGGCATTTACCTTAACCGATGGCGCACTACGTATGCTGGTGGTGCTGCATTTTCATCAGTTAGGGTATGGTGCGCTGGCCATTGCCATGCTGTTTTTGTTTTACGAAATTTTTGGTGTGATCACCAATTTAGTGGGCGGTTGGCTAGGGGCTCATTTAGGCCTTAATAAAACCATGAACTTTGGCTTGGCGCTGCAAATAATGGCGCTTGCCATGTTATGCGCGCCAAGTGAATGGCTCACCGTAGCTTATGTTATGGCCGCGCAAGCGCTTAGCGGCATAGCAAAAGATCTAAATAAAATGAGCGCCAAAAGCGCCATTAAACACTTAGTGCCCGAGGGAGAAAGCGGCCAAGGCCAGCTTTACAAATGGGTGGCTATTTTAACGGGCTCAAAAAATGCGTTAAAAGGGGTCGGCTTCTTTTTAGGTGGTTTACTCCTTACGGTACTGGGTTTTGTAGGTGCTTTAAAAGTCCTAATTTTATTACTCACTATTGCGTGGATTATTAGCGTTGTATTTTTAAAAGGCGACATGGGCAAGGCTAAAAATAAGCCTAAGTTTAAAGAGCTATTTTCTAAATCCCGTGCAATAAATTTATTAAGTGCAGCACGATTATGCTTGTTTGCCGCGCGTGATGTATGGTTTGTAGTGGCTTTACCTATTTATTTAGCCCAGCAATTTAACTGGAACTTTTGGTGGGTAAGTGGCTTTATGGCGCTTTGGGTAATTGGCTACGGTGGTGTTCAATCGCAAGCGCCGCGTATTACCGGCACCAGTAACTCAAGTGTTGATACCGTTAAACATGCCTATTTATGGGTGTTGCTGCTAAGTGGTGTAACAGCACTATTAGCTCTTTTTATGCAACTTGATGTGGCCGTGCATGCCACGCTGATTATAGGTTTGCTTATTTTTGGCGGTGTATTTGCCGTTAATTCATCTGTGCATAGTTACTTAATTGTCAGCTTTGCTAAAAGCGATGGTGTATCGCTTGATGTTGGCTTTTATTATATGGCCAATGCCATGGGGCGTTTACTGGGCACGGTGCTTTCGGGGTGGGTGTTTCAGGTTTATGGCTTTGTAGCGTGTTTGTGGGTGAGCGTTGCTTTACTCATAGGTGCCACAATAACCACTGCTATTTTGGCCAAGCGTTAGGCCTAATTGTTCAAAAAACTTAAATTATTTTATGTTATTGATGGCTTGATGCAGTTTGTATATTAAACTGTAGGAGTGTTTTAACAAAAGGTAATTTAAGTGCGAGAACTCACGTTAGCAAAAAAGTTATTATGGATAACTGTAGGGAGTACATTTTTAACAGTATTAGTACTTTCTGGGGTTTTATGGTGGCAAATGTCATCAAACAGCGAGGCGCTCGCTAAAGAATCTGAAAATTATATCGTGGCCGAAGTTGAGCAAAAGCTTAACGCAAACGCGGCTGCTTACGGCGAAAAAATTGCCGGATTTATCAACGAAGCTTACCGAATTCCAAACTCATTAGCTGCATTACTTGGTGATGCGGCTAATACTCAAACATTAAACCGCGACACGGTAGTGAGCATTAACCGCTCTATACTTGAAAAAAATCGGTTTTTATCGTCAATTTATTCGCAGTTTGAAGCCAATGCCTTTGATGGGCAAGACGCGCGATTTAAGCAAGGATATAAACACTCAGTTAATGGCGATGGCACGTTAGAAGTATATATAACGCGTGACCAAAACGGCATTATTGAGCAGCAAAAAGTAGCTAACGCTGCCGATAAATACCTGACCTCGTTAAACGAATTTGGTATTCGTGAAGCGCATTGGTATTTATGCGCAAAAGATACACTTAAGCCCTGTATTATGGAACCTTACCTTTACGAAATACCTTCTGGCGATTCGGTTATGCTTACCTCTTTAACCGTACCTATTACTAAATCGGGCCGCTTTATTGGTTTAGCAGGCGTTGATTTAACGCTCCCTACGTTTCAGGGCTTAACCGAAAAGCTTTCGAGCGAACTTTATAACGGCCAAGCAAAAGTAACACTTTTAAGTGATATAGGTTTAATTGTAGGCAGCAGTCACTACAAATCTAAATTAGGCCGCCCATTTAAAGAGGCAGTTAGTAGTAATACTTACAGTGAGCTGGTTAAATTTAAAGGGCAACATGGCCTTTTTAAAACACCTAGCGAGTATTTAGTTAACTACCCAATTAACATTAAGCTGGCTAACACTCAGTGGAGCCTACTTATTGAAGTGCCAAGTAATTTAGCGCTAGAGGGGCCCAATGCCTTAGCTAAAAACATGAGTGACTCGGCCAATCAGCTCGGTGTTGTTATTTTAATAACCGGTGCTGTTATTGCTTTAATTGCTTTTATTATTATGAAAGTAGTAGTAGGCACTGTGGTTGCACCTCTTGAGCAAATTCAACAACGTGTAGATAACCTTGCCAGCTCAGAAGGTGACTTAACTCATACACTCCATGTAGATACCCACGCAGAGCTGATTGCGCTTGCGGGCGGTTTTAATGCCTTTTTAGCTAAGTTACGTGGCTTAATTGCAGAGCTTAAAGATGTATCGTCGCAAACAAAACAGCAAGGCGAAATAGCACAGCATATTGCTATTGATACAAAACATAATGTGCAATCGCAGTTTCAAGAAATTGAAAGCGTAGTGACCGCTATGAACGAAATGAGCGCCACCGCACTTGAAGTTGCCAGAGCCTCTGAGCAATCTGCTCAACAAGCGGATGAAATAAATGGTTTAGTGGTTAGCAGTGAGTCGAGCTTGTCATCGGCTATGAGCCAAGTGAAAACCATGTCTGAAGAAATAAAAGAAGCCAACCAAGCGGTTGAAAAAGTGGCTTCGCGTAGTAAAGATATTACGCAAATTTTAGATGTGATCAGAACCATTTCGGAGCAAACAAACTTACTTGCACTTAATGCCGCCATTGAGGCAGCACGCGCTGGCGAGCACGGCAGAGGCTTTGCGGTAGTTGCCGATGAAGTACGTGCACTGGCGTCTAAAACACGCTCATCTACCGATGATATTAGCCAACTTATAGATAGCTTATTGTTAGAAGTAGGTAATGCATCAACCGTAATTGAAAAAGGCGTAGTACGCGCGCAAAGCGCAGTAGACGAAACCTCAGTGGCGTTTGACGCGCTGCACAGTGTGGTAGTAAAAGTAGATGAAATTACTAATCAAATTACCCACATTGCCACCGCAGCCGAGGAGCAAAGCTTAGTAACCGAAGAGATAAACCGTAACCTTACGCTTATTTCTGATGCTGCATCGCAACTTGCTGATTTATCGACTCAGGCGGGCGATAGCAGTGAAGCGCTTAATGCACTGGTAGCGCAGCAAGATAGCGAGCTTAATAAGCTTAAAACGTAAGTAAAGCTCAACCCTAGCAAATATAAAAAGCGGCTAATTCACACGAATTAGCCGCTTTTTTTAGTTGAGACTTTTTAGAAGTTAGTAAAACGAAACGTTATAGCTTTTTGATCAAGGCAAACATTTGGTTGATCATTGGCTGCGCTAATTGCTCAACCCCTGGGCGGTTAAAATAGCCACGCAGCCCAGTAAATTGCACCTGAAAAAATTGCGCGTATTCAAGCGCGGTAAGGTTGCTGCTTAGCTCATTATTTTTAATGGCTTGAGCAAATAAGGTGGTTAAGTAGGCTTCAAATTTTGCCGATAGGTCTAAGCTTAGCTCGTATAACGAGGCGTCTTTTTCTGCAAATTCGCTGTTTGCTTTTACCAACATACAAATAGCACTTGGGCTACAGTCTTTGGTTTTAATAATTACGTTTTCTACAAACGCACGCAAACCACCTAAAACAGAGTCAGAACTTGCTAAAAACCCGTCAATTTGGCTTTTCATTTGTACTGTGTAGTCTTTTAAAGACTCGCTGTATAGGCCTTCTTTAGAGCCAAACGCCGCATATATACTGCCTGGGCGCATGTTAATGGCTTCTTGTAAATCGCGGGTTGAGGTGGCGTTAAACCCCTTTTCCCAAAACAATTGGCTTGCAACGCGAATTACATTATCGCGCTCAAATTTAACTTTGTTTGCCATTTTATTCTCAACTATTTTGAACGTATGCTCAATTTTAACTTGAACAGTCGCTCAAAATCAAATAGTATGTGTCTCGAAGTTACTTAACCTGGCACCAGGTTACTCAAACACATTAATTTATTGGAGCAGAACATGGCAGAATTTACGTTATATACTCAAGACAACGCACCAGAAGAATCAAAATCGCTTATGGCTGATTCAGTAGCAGCATTTGGCATGTTACCTAACCTTCATGCCGTAATGGCTGAAGCGCCTACGCTACTTAAAGGTTACCAGGTACTGCATGAGTTATTTCAAAACACCTCGTTTAACGCAGAAGAGCTAACTGTGGTATGGCAAACAATTAATGTTGAGCACGAGTGTCATTACTGTGTACCAGCACACAGCGCAATTGCCGCTTCAATGAATGTAGACCAAGATATTGTTGATGCCCTAGTAAACAAAACACCACTTGCAGATGCAAAACTTGAAACACTACGTGAAACCACACTTGCAATGACACGCGATCGCGGCGTAATTAGCGATGAGCAAATTGAGAAGTTTTTTGCAGCAGGTTACGGTAAACAGCAACTACTAGAAATTGTTGTAGGCTTATCGCAAAAAGTAATGAGCAACTACACTAACCACCTTGCTGATACACCAGTTGACGAACCATTTAAAAAATTTGCTAAATAATAGCGGTTTTATAAATAACAAAGGCAGCCTAGGCTGCCTTTTTGTATTGTAAGCGAATGGCCATTATTTAAATTTAACGGCTTTAGTGCTGCGTGTATAAGTACGCTGCTCGGGCTTAGTCCACTCACCCTTTTTTAAATAAGAAGTTGAAACTACAAACGTATCGTTTTTTAGCTCGCTGATCGAGCGCACTTTAGTAATACCTTCTTTACTGCCTGTTACCTCTTCATACGCTACAAATTGAGTAGGGCTGAGCACTTTCATGGTGCCTTTTGTGTAAAAACCTGCGGTAGTAAAATAGTAAAACACCAATGACTCTTTTTTGCTGTCGTAAAAAATCATTGATTCCCCACCATACTCACCTTCATTAATAGAGTGCTTAGTATGTATAGCTTTACCATTTAATGCGCGCTCCCAGTGGCCAACATCTTGTACAGGTTTTGCGCCTTTAGGTACGTCAAAATTGGCCTGCCAAGTACCTAAATAAGGTTTAAATACAGCGAGTTCTTTATCAAGGTTGCTTGGGGTATCAGTGGCGTAACTATTAAAGGCGTATAAGCATAATACTAAAAATAGGGCTTTAAAGTATGTCATAATTTGGCTCTTATTATTTTGGTTTAACTCTTTTTAGTATAGGCGATCATGAATTGATAAAGAAAACATTAATCACCTTTGCACTGCTTTTTTTGGTCGCAGTATGGCAAGCTCATTGGCTTTATAATATGAGCATTTATATACCAAGCTACTTTACAGGTTTAAGCTTTTTTACTTTTATAATGTACGCATGGGATAAACGACAAGCTAAACAATCAGCGCATAAAAAAGTAAACCGCACACCCGAGCGCACGCTTCAGTTACTGTCGTTACTAGGCGGTTGGCCCGGCGCACTCATTGCACAGCAATGGCTTAGGCATAAATCGCAAAAACGTCGTTTTATAGTGGTGTTATGGCTGTGTATTTTTGGGAATGTGAGTGTAATAGGGGCTATTACATTTTTTGCAGAAAACATGAGAGTTATGCCTTTAAATTAATGTGTATTTAAAGGCATAAATACAATTTTACACGGTGTTTAGTTTGCAGCTTCAGTTTTGGCTACTTCATCTAACTCTACTGTAAGTATGGTTTTTTTATCAACCACAACCCACTTACGATAAGTTTGGTAACCTGGTTTGCTTACCTCAACATCGTATTCACCTTCTTTTAGTTCGATCGCGTCTTGGTATACCGGTTTGATATTCATAATGCGTACGCGAGCGTCATTAGGGTTAGTAATTACGGTAAGTGAGATTGGAGCAACCACTTCGGCTACTTCAGCCTGAACATCGGCAACATTGTCTTCAACTTTTTGTTCAGTTTCATTCATATTTGAAGTGTTTGCACAGCCACTTAAGATGAGTAATGCTGCAAGTGCGGTTATTTTTTTCATTGGTACTCCATAAATCATTATAGTAATTAAAATTGCGAAATATCATGGAGGAGTACAAGCGTTAGCTTAACTCGTCGTCCTTGACTTTCGTCGGTAAAACTAAGTGTTCATCAACTTTTAAAGTGTATTGTAAAAGCAAAGCCACAATCGCTTTGCTTTACTGTTTATAAGTTACAATAAAACATTATCAAGTGATTGAGTAATGGCTTCACTTCGCTCTACTAGTTGTTCAGCAGTACGATACATTTTTCTCTTCATTAAGGTATTCGCCATTGTAATGTATCGTTTAGATAACTCTTGCTTTAAAGAAACCAAAAGCGAAAAGTCTGATGGTAAATCCACTGACTCCACGTTAATCTGCTCTTCAAATTCTAATAGTTCTTTGTATTGTTCAATGCCTTCCAGCTTTTCTGTGTAGCGATTAAAGCGTGGCTGATAAAATACAACAGCATCTGCAGTTGGAAATTGTGCTTGCTGGCCTTTATTTACTTTTTCCTGGTACAAGGTGAGTGCATCGATTGCCGACTCTCTTTTGAGCAGCTCAGCAAATTGCAGCTCTTCTTTTTGCGTATTAGTAAAGATGGCTTTCCCTACGTTTAATAACGCTTTTTGAGCAATAACGTCGTCTTCTTGTATAGCATTATCAAGCGCTAACTTGTAGTTATCAAAGTGAATTTGTGAAGGCTGATAGACGTACGTGTCATCGACCTGTTTTAAATCGATAATTAACTGAGGAATACTATTGTTATCAACTTCGTTATAACGAGATTGCTCTAAAAGTAAATTAATTCGCGATGTAATATCAAAAATAATAGATTGTCTTTCTCTTAAAATGCTTTCCAGTTGCACAGAAAGCTTTTCTGAATCTGGGTAGTATTCAAGTGCCTGAGTGTATACATCTATTGTTTCGTCGAAGTTCTTAAACTTATCACCACTATTATTTAGTTGATTAGCCATACCATCAAAGCTTTGCAAAACACTCTCTTGATTTACACGCAATAAGCCTTGCTTTAAAACTTCGTATTGCGGCGGTATTTCAGAAAGCTTATCGAGTATGCTTGGGCCATTCCACGACATCCACGTTTTTACTTGCTGATTTATAGCCTGAGCATTGTCTAATTTTGCTTCGAGCTGTTTTACATTGTTATTGTTAGATAAGTAATATTGCCCTGCTAATACTGTAGCAATCACTAAGCTTGCTACTAGTGCGATAGCTGGTTTGTAATTATGGTTTAATTTAGCAGTAATGGGGTCGAGTGAACTTAATCTATCAGAAGCGTTTAATGCAATTGCTTTATTTAAGCTACCCCACAACCATAATGGGCAGTTACTAGGGCGTTTGGCCGTGGCATCTTTTGCTAGCTTATCAGCTGCTACGCGGTTAAATGGATGTTTGCTGCTTAATAGTTCAAGGGCTATACATGCGTAAGAAAATACATCATCTTTAACTGATGCTTCTGCACCTTTAAGTTGCTCCGGGCTTGCATAGGTGGGGGTATAACCACCTACAACTGCGGCATTTTGTTGGTTTTGAACAGCATAGGCATCTTCAATGGTTTTATGTTTTGCAATACCAAAATCAAGTACTTTTAAGTTGCCGTTAGAATCAAAAATAATATTCGATGGCTTTAAATCATTGTGGATAACACCGCGTGCATGCGCGTAAATCAGTGCATCAGCTAACTGCTCTAAAATCACTTTGGCTTTTTTAAACACCATGCCAGTGGGTTTATTTCTTTTTATTATTTGCTCAAGTGTTTCGCCTTCAACAAGCTCCATTGTTACATAGTGAAGATCGCCATCTGAACCTGCTGAATAGACTTTAACTATATTAGGGTGAGCTAACTGTTGTGTTTTAGTGGTTTCATCTTTTAGGAGAGTGATTGCCTCTTCTGAGTGTGAAAACTCTTCGAGTAACACCTTTATCGCCACAAACACTTCAGGGCGGCTTGGGCTTTCTAAAAATAAATCCCTTGCGCGATAGATATAACACATACCGCCTTGGCCAATTAATTCTTCAACCAAGTAACGAGCAGATATTTTTTTGCCAATTAGATTGAGCTTATTTTTAGCTTGGGGTTTTTTGAGATTTGAATCAAGCGACGCTATCTGAGTTTTATCGTTAGAATTATTGATACCGCTCATTATAAATCCTTTTATTGTGTATATATAAATAATTGCAAAGGTGAATTTTTATCGTTTTTATCAATTCTCCCTTTGATAACGGCAGTATTTTTACAAAAAAAGATTACTTTAGCAATCTTTCTAGCGTAGAAGTTTCATACAAAATTAATTATGTCGCCTGTTTTAACTCACTTAAAATTTGTTTTTATTTTTAAACTTAAAAAATAACGTGCTTAAAAGGGCTGTAAAAGGCGTAAAAGGTACATTCAGCGGTAATTTTTCACTTTATTTTGTTTGGGATTAAGTTTGTTGCAGTGTGCTGAAAAAGGAACATTCAAACGGTAATTTAATTATTGGATTTCATGTTTTTAGGTTTATTAAATTTATCATTGTCTTCAAATTTAAATATATGTGTATATTTTTATATATTAATTTCAATGTTGACAATAGTTTCGCTTCTACTTTATCCTAATAAAAATGTAGATTTATGGGACTAACTTATCAAATGGAACTGATACTAAATATAACTAGTTATCATAGACTCTCGCCTGAAATTGAAGCTTCTAAAACAACTAAACACTCTCTTATTTTTGGCCGCTCGGAAGCGTGCGATTGGCACTTGCCTGATCCTGAAAAAATAATTTCTAGCCGACACGGCCGTATTGAAAAAGAAGGGGATTCGTTTTACTTATACGATACCTCGACTAACGGAACGTTTGTTAATTTTGGCGTGTCTGCGCTTGGTCAAGGTAATAAACACCGTTTAGCGCACAGTGATGTGATTACTGTGGGGGACTTTCAAATTGAAGTCGAGTTAGCTGATTCTCAATCTACGACAGCATACACTGAAGCACGCCCAAGTACGGATGACTTTGTACTGAGAAATAGCGCCCCAGCACCTGCAATAGATAATTTTTCTTCAAGTGACTTATTTTTAAATGAATCTATTTTAGATGAGTCAATGCCTGCTGTTTCAATGAAAGAAGAAAACATGGCACAGCCTGATAATCAAATTCCTGAAAATTGGGATGAATTATCACATTTAATGAACCCTGATGTGTCAGTCTCACCGCAAAGCCATTTTGATGATGTTGCAGTGGCAGAGCAACCCGTTAAAGTTGAGCCACAAAAAACACCAGAACCCGTTAAGCAGCCAGTAAAACAAACGCAAACACACGCTAGTACCGCAAGCGCTAATTCCGCTTTATCGGAGGCGTTTTTAAAAGGTTTAGGTGTTAAAACTGAGCTTCAAAATGCCCTTAATACACCAGAGTTGTGGTTTGAAATGGGGCAAAGTTTAAATTTATTATTAAACGAGCTGATGGAGTCATTAAGACAACGAGCATTGGTAAAAAATCAATTACGTTTGAATCAAACCATGTTTCAAACAAAGCAAAATAACCCTATAAAATTTTCTGCTGATATTGATGATGTTATTCAGAATTTATTCATAAGAAATAGTGCAAGCTTCCTGTCGTCTCGTGAATCGATTAAAGAAAGTTTTACTGATACACGAAGACATGAACATGCTTTATTAGCAGGAGCTGATGGTGTACTTAAAGGGATTTTAGAGCAGGTTTCTCCCCAGCAGATCACCCAGCAAGTAAATGAAAACTCTAATGTATTAAAGATTATTCCAGGCCAGTCAGAAGCAAAATGTTGGAAGATATACCAAAGCCTTCATGAAGAGCTAGCGCATGATGTTAATGCTAAAGGCGCTATGGCGTTATCTGACGATTTTTTAAAGGCTTACAATGATAAAACTCAAGAAACGTTTTAGGAAGGAAAGTAAATAATGTCTAAACTTAAGCTCTTTTTTATGAGCATTAGCCTACTCTTTTTGACGGTTGGGTGTACCACCGTAAATAAAATAGTGCCGCCTTCAACTGATTTAATTATTAATGTTTCTAAAGATGTAAATCCAGACACATCAGAGAGACCGTCGCCAGTTGTTATGAAAATATTTGAACTTAGTTCACGAACTATTTTTGATACGCAGGACTTTTTTAGCTTATACGAAACGCCTGAAAAGCTACTGGGTCCAGATTTACTTAAAAAAGATGAGTTAGAGCTACAACCAAACTCAGTACAAAAATACAAAATGAGCCTTAACAGAAATACCCGTTATGTGGGTATTGTTGTGGCCTATAGAGATATCGACCAAGCAAGGTGGAGAGCTGTTATTGAGGTTGACCCAACAGGCTATGACGATATAGATGTAAATGTTGAAGCAATTGCTACATACATGAGAGAGCGATAAAAAGGATTTGTAAAATGGGTGATAACACTCGTGTTGCGTGGACTGAAGGGATGTTCTTAAGGCCGCAACATTTTCAACAATCAGATAAGCATTTTTCTAACTTAATAAATCAATTATGCAAAGGGAATTTATCTGATCCGTGGGGCATACTTGATATAAGTATAGACACACAATTATTGAGCTCAGGGCAGTTTGCTCTTGAGTCTTTAAGTGCTATCACGCCTGATTTACTCCCAATTGAAATGCCGCAATCAACCCCTTTACCTGAGCCATTAGTGGTTAATAAAGACGTGTATGATGAGGTGGTATACCTTGCCATCCCTGCATTAAAAAGCAGTGGTATTAATATTTCAGCGCTGGATGAAAATATCGTCACGCGCTATAAGCTAAATGATCTAACAGTTAGTGATGACTCTTTGGGAGCTCAATCTCAAGAGGTAATTCAAGTTGCTAAAATCTATAGCAAACTTGTGCTTTCATCAGATGATCACGCTGGTTATATTTTGCTACCTGTGGCGCGCATTATTGAAGTAAGCAGCGAAGGCAGCATTAAGCTTGACACTAAATACATACCTGCCTCTTTAAAAGTAGGTCAATGCAAGCCGTTACTTGGTTTAGTAAGAGAAATAGGCTCTATGATAAAACAGCGCGCAGAGAGTATTTCTGTGCGTTTATGTCAAGGTTATGCAGGGAGCACCTCTGTTGCTGACTTTATCATGCTGCAAACCCTTAATAAGTACGATGCTGTTTTTGACAATCTACTTAGCGTGAATAACCTCCACCCAAATGTATTTTATACCCGTCTTATTGAGCTTGCTGGCGAGCTATCTACTTTTAGTACCGCGAATAAAAGAGTACCAAAGCTGCCTAAGTACGATCATGAAAATTTGGGCAAAGTATTTTCTGAAGTAGTTAATTTCTTATATCAATCTTTAAGTCATGTTATTGAACAAACTGCGACAGAAATTAAATTAGAGCAAAGCAAGTTTGGTATTTCGTTTGGCGCACTAAAAGATAAATCTGTACTTAACTCGGCACAATTTGTTTTAGCAATCAAAGCAAGTGTACCGCATGAAGAGCTGCGCAAAATACTGCCCTCACAAATTAAGATTGGTAGTGTAGAAACCATACGTGACTTGGTTAATAACCAAATTCCTGGTATTACCATTAGTAACTTACCAACGGCACCGCGCCAAATCCCATACCATGCAGGTTTTCATTACTTTGAGTTAAACAAGCAGGGTGAACATTGGGAAAAACTTCGTTCAAGTGGTGGTATCGCTATCCACTTATCGGGCAATTACCCAGAGCTACAAATAAGCCTTTGGGCAATTAGAACCTAACTTTTTAAAGGAAGAGTTTCAATGGACGAAACCATTATAAAACCTCGCCCTGGTAGACTAGGGCGTGACACTTCAAACACTCCTAATGTTGATAACGATGCTGATAAAACAGTGATGTCTGTTGAGCCTGTTGCCAGCAGTGTTGCTAATACGTCTAAAGTTTCAATTTTTAAAAACCCACTTTTAGAAGCGGCAACAGATTGTTTTTCAATTGTAATTTCGATTAGCCAAGCTAAAGAGATGACAAATATTGCTGCTTTAAAGCATCGCTGTGTTGAGGCTGTAAAGCGCTTTGAAGTTGAAGTGCGCAACCAGGGGCTTTCTAAAGATGTCATTACCAACTCGCGTTATTGCTTGTGCGCGATTTTAGATGAATCAGTTTTAAATTCTAAATGGAGCTCAATGGAGTGGGCTGATGAGAGTTTACTATCGACGTTTCATAAAGAAACGTTTGGCGGTGAATACTTTTACACCCTGCTTGATAATGCACTGGCTCAACCTGAACAACACAAACAATTTATTGAGCTGCAGTACCATTGCTTAAACTTAGGCTTTAAAGGTAAATACAGACTAGACAACGGTGGCGATACTAAAATAGAAGAATATCGCTCTCAAATGTATCACCTTTTAAATCAATTAGATGGCCCATTAAACAATAAACTTTCACCTAATTGGAAGCAGCGTGTTGCCGCTGGCGTAGAGCTTAGAAATCAAGTTCCGCTTTGGGTGATTTTTTCAGTGCTGGGCTTAGTGCTGTTAATGGTTTACTTATTTATCAACATGAAACTCAACGACGGCGTTACTTCACTTAACGATAAGCTGGCTGTTATTCATCCTATAGCGCAAAACGAAAGTGTAGATAAAAAAGATAAGCAACTATTAGTACTTGAGCAGTTACTGCAAACAGAAATTCAGATGGGGATTGTGACAGTAAAGAAAAACCTAGACCGCATAAGAATTTCAATAAACAGCGAAAGTCTATTTAATCAAGGCGATGCTAAATTATTACCCTCAATTCAACCCATTTTAGAAAAGCTAGCACTTAGTTTAGAAGGAACAAAAGGGCGTATTTTAATTACAGGGCATACCGACGATACGCCTATTCGGACTGATAAATACCCATCAAATTGGCACCTTTCTTTAGCCCGTGCAACGCAAGTTGCTAATTCTATGGCTAAAAGTACAAACCTAAGTGGCCGTTTATGGCCTGAAGGTAAAGGTGCTGCAGAGCCTATCGCCAGCAATTCAGATTCAGCTTCTCGGTCACTAAACCGACGAATTGAAATCGATTTATTATTTTAATGAGGCTGACATGAGTTTTTCACACAAAATAAAAAAAATTACTTACGTACTTACTTCTAAAACAGCCATGTTAATTATCGGCTTTTTGGCGTTATCTTTACTAATTTGGTTTGGTGGTCCGCTTATTGCGATTGCTGACTTTATCCCTTTAGAGAGTGTAGCAGCACGGCTGTTAACTATTTTGTTTGTTATTTTAGTGTTTGCTATCACCAAAATTTATAGCTTAACGCAACAAAGCAAACGCGATGAGAAAATGGCCGATGAACTAATTGAAAGCGATGAGTCGAACAGTAACGAGGTGAATGAAGAGATCACTACGTTAAAAAATCGCATGAATGAAGCCATCAACTTACTCAAAGATGTAAAGCTATTTAAAGGTAAAAATATATATCAATTACCTTGGTATATTATGATTGGCCCGCCTGGTGCCGGTAAAACAACGGTTATTAATAACTCAGGCTTAGACTATCCGTTAAAAGATAAGTTAGGTGTTGATTTAGTCCACGGTGTTGGTGGTACACGAAACTGTGATTGGTGGTTCACTAATAAAGCCGTACTTATCGATACCGCAGGGCGATACACTACACAAAGTAGCCACGCAAAACATGACTCACGCGCATGGGAGGGCTTTTTAGGGCTTTTACGCAAGTACCGCCCTCTACGCCCCATTAACGGTGTAATGATCAGCATGGGTATTTCTGAGCTCATGAGTCAAACTAAAACAGAGCGTAACCTACATGCCCGCGCAATTAAACAGCGCTTACAAGAGTTACAAAATCAGTTGGGTATGACTTTTCCGGTATACGTTATTCTTTCTAAAGTTGATTTAATTGAAGGTTTTAGAGAGTTTTTTGGCGAGCTTACAGAAGAGGAATGCGAGCAAGTTTGGGGTGTTACTTTTGAGCTAGACCTAGATAAAGACACTCAAGTTGAAGCGTTTAACAAAGAGTTTCACGCATTAATTTCAAAACTGACAGAAATGCTTAATCGTAGGCTGATTAACGAGCGTAATGAAGAAATACGAGCCAAAATTTTTGAATTTCCGAGACAGCTTCGTGTGCTACAAGGTGTGGGCGATGCGTTTTTAAAAGAAATTTTTACCCCTAACGCTTATGAAGAACTCCCTATGTTTAGGGGCGTATATTTGACCAGTGCAACTCAAGAAGGGAAGCCAGCTAGCTTTTTAAATGACGTAAGCTCAGCAGATTCTAGTTATATAAATCAATCGAAAAGCTTCTTTATTAAAAATGTTTTAGAAGGTGTAATTTTCCCTGAGCAAAACCTAGCTAGCACTAACAAACATCACGATAAGCAAAATAAATGGCTCAGAGTAGGTAGTATTTCTTTAGCCAGTATTGCGGTAATTGGTTTTTCTATTTCGTGGTACTTTAGCTTTGCATGGAATAATAATTTAATGGCTGCTACAGATGAAGCCATTGAAACTTATCAGGAGCTAGATGCCGCCTCGTTTGATAGAAGCAACTTATTAGTATTAAACGACAGGCTCAATGCGCTAAGAAACTTACCAGCTAACAACCCTGCGTTAGTTGATGACGATGAATCTCAGTCAATAGGTTTTAATAAGCTTAGTGAAATTAAACAGTCATCTACACAAGCCTATAACAGGTCTCTACAAACGTATTTAGAACCCTATATCGCAAATACGTTAATTAAAGAAATGGAAGCACACCCAGAGCACCTTAGCTATTTATACGAGACGCTAAAGTGCTATTTAATGCTATTCCAACCTGAGTACTTTGAAAGTGAAGATATTTCGGCTTGGTTTAATGCATACCTAGAAAGAAATCTACCGGGTGATAAAAATGCGCTAACTCGCGGCCAGTTAATGAACCACATTGCTGCCTTACTAGAGCTTGGTGTTAGTCAAACCAAAATAGATAATCAAGCAGTGCGTATAGCTAGAGCTGAATTAACTAAGTTACCAATAGCCGAAAGAGCATACCAACGCCTACAAGCTGATTTTCTTGATAGCAGCATTCCGCCGTTTAGATTAACAGACATTATTAGTTTTGAAAGTGCGCAAAAATTCACATTCAGAAACAATGGCGAGCTGACTCGAAGTATCCCTGGTTTATATACCTTCAACGGTTTTCACGGCATTTTTAATGTTGAAAAAAGTAAAATGCTTGGAAATTTGATGGCAAGCAGCTGGGTATATGGTGAGGAAGCATCGGGCACTTATGATATTTCTAAAGAAGAGATTGAAAAGAAATTAGAGCAGCGTTATTTCCAAGATTATGTCTTTTTTTGGCAATCATTTATCGACGATTTAAGCCTGAATCAGTACAGCTCACCTGCTGAGGGGGTGAATATTACTGATGTACTTGCTGGCTCAGAAGCACCGATTAAGAACATTATTATGGCTGTGCAAAAAAATGTGCAACTAACCAAACTGCCGGTGTCAGAGAATCAAAAAGCAGCGGGTAAAGTTGCCGCTAATGCCGCTGAAATTGCAATGCAAACTAAAGCTAACAGAATTAAACGTTTTTTACCTGACGAAGCGCCTAAGTTTGACATTAAACTGCCAGGTTATCAGGTTGAAGAAGCGTTTGAAGATGTTATAAATATTGATGCTCAGCAATTAGATAACATTCAGAAAAACCTTAGAGAGCTTAATGTATATCTAACTAAGCTTGATAGAGGTGATCAGTTAAAGTCATCAATAAAAGATCAAATCAGTGGAAAAAGTAAACCTAGTTTCATTCGCCAGCTTGAGTTCCAAAGCCGTGATCTGCCTTACCCATTTAATAGCTGGTTATTAGATATAAGCAGAGATACCAGTAATATCACTAAAAATAGCGCTAACAGACACTTAAATGAGATTTGGAAAAGCCAAGTTTTACGTGAGTACAACGCAGCTATTGTGGGCCGATACCCTTTCTCTCCTTATGCACAAAAAGAAGTGAATATGAAAGACTTTACACGCTTCTTTGGACCAGATGGCACTATTGATAGCTTCTTCACTAACTATGTAGCGCCAAGTGTGGATATGAGTTCGAGTCCGTGGAAGTTTGAAAAAGACATTGGCATAAGCGCTGATACTCTAGCCATGTTTGAACTAGCCCATCAAATTCAAACCGTATTCTTCGATGGTGGAAGTGCAACACCTAGAATTGAGTTTGGCTTACGTCCGCTATCGTTGGATAAAACTACATCGAGCTTAATGATTGAAATTGACGGTCAATCAATGATTTACCGCCATGGCCCTTTAAGAGTTACTAACTTTGTTTGGCCAGGCGCAAGTGGACAAAGTAAAACGCGAGTTGTATTCACTCCACCTAATGGAGGCCGCTCAGTAAATACGACTTACCAAGGTGAATGGTCGCTTTATCGCATGCTAGATGAGCTTAGCGCTAAAAGAGCTAAAACACGTGAGGATTTAGAGTTACATTTTTCTCTCATGGGTAACAACGCAAAAGTTGAGCTATTGCCAAAATCAATTAGGCATCCATTTTGGAATAAAAGTGTAGAGAAGTTTTCATGTCCGACCCGATTATAAATATAGGCTACCTCGGCAAAGTCCCTAGCTTGGGGGACTTTGTTCAAGACAGCGTTTCGAAAGAATTTTCAGAGCACTGGGAGCAATGGCTGCAAGCAGCTATTGCTGTAAGCAAGGAACAGTTAGGCGACAATTGGCAAGATAACTACCTAACAGGTCCTGTATGGCATTTTGCTTTATCGCCAAATATTGTTGGCGATAAAGGCGTAATGGGAACCCTATTACCGAGTATGGATGCAGTAGGGCGCCATTACCCATTTACAGTGGCCAGTACATTAGAAGTTGCGCCGATAGAGGTATTAAATTCGGGCGTTTTCTCCTTAGAGTACGAAGACACTGTACTTAAAGTGCTCGATAGCTCTGTTGACCTTTTTACTTGGCGAAAAGACGTTGCTAAATCGATAAGCACCCTTATAGCGCCTAAAAAGCAGCTTAGTATTTCTCCCTCTAGCGACAAAAATAAAGAAGGTGAAGCATTTGAGTTCTCAGGTGATGAGCTATCAAGTGATGTTTTAAAAGACACCCTACATGCACTTTTATATAAAAAGCATGGTGATTATAGTGTTTGGTGGACACACGGTTCATGCAATATAAAGCCTATGATGCTTGTTACTTCAGGACTACCGCCTGTTAACCAAGTTGCTGCTATGTTAGATGGCCGATGGAAACATTGGGAATGGAATTACACACAGGTAAAAAATAGTGATTAGCAATTTAAGTACAAGTTACGCAATAACTCATCGCGGTGCAGTTAGGCAATTAAATGAAGACTCTCATGTTGAAATTAATAGCCATAACTTATGGGTAGTAGCTGATGGAATGGGTGGACATGAAGCGGGTGAAGTTGCAAGCCAACTAGTCGTAGATGTTATTAGAGCAAAAGTTGAAGAAAAGACACTAGCTACGCTTAGCGTTTCTCATATTGTTTCAGCTATTGAAGATGCAAATCGCCAATTAAATGATTACAGCGCTCAGTACTTAGGAAGTAAAACCGCGGGCAGCACAGTAACCGCCTTATTTATAAAAGATAATCAATATTACGTTTTGTGGGTAGGTGACAGCCGGGCATACATGTTGCGAAATGGCCAATTACAGCAAGTATCGCGGGATCATAGCCAAGTAAATGACCTTATCGATGAGGGCGTAATTTCAATCGAGGAAGCAAAAACGCATCCTCTTTCGAATGTGATTACCCGTGCAGTGGGCGTTACAGACGAAGTTAAAGTAGATGTAGTACAAGGTGAAGTAAATACTAATGATATTTTCTTACTTTGTTCAGATGGCTTAACAGGCGAATTGTCTGATGAAGAAATATGTTTGTCATTAGAACCTAATAGTATTATTGATTCAGGTATGGCGCTAATGCATTCTTCTTTAGTTAGAGGTGCACGCGATAATGTTACCTGTATTATAATTAAATATGGCCATGAAAATTTTAGTAGCAAATCGGAAACATACAAAATTCAAGATGAAGCTACAATTCCACTTTTTACTAAATAATTATTTATTACTAATTATATAATTTTAAGTGTTAATTTATTTATATTGAAAGTTTATTGTTTATATATTTGCAATTGTTTTGGTTTAAACACAATTGTAACTAGGCTTGTATTTTAATATAAAGAATGTAATATGAAATCCGCTCCGCTTTATTGGAGTTTTATGGATAATTATTAGGACGACGGAATGTTTGTATTTGAAGAGTATATTTCCCCTATTTCTGAAACTGAGATCGCAGGTTTAGACCCTCGCTCGGATGTTTCTCCTACGTCGACTTATTACGCCCTAAAAGATTTAAGAAACCAACTTCGTGCCGCTGAAAGAAACGCGTTAGTAGACGAAGAAGGTATTTCATCACTTGCTCGCGACTGGTTACCTTTATTAGAGCAATGCAGTAGCGCAATTAAATCACAAAGCAAAGACATTGAGTATTTAGCATGGTTTATTGAAGCTTTATGCCGAATTCACGGTTTTAAAGGGCTTGCCTTTGGCTTTAAAGTGGCTAGCCACTTATTAGATAATTATTTCGACGCGCTATACCCTACCCTCGATGCAGACGATGAAATTTCAGACAAAGTATCGGCTCTTGGCGGATTAAATGGCTCCGCAGGTGAGGGGACTCTTATTATCCCCATCAAAAGCATACTGTTAACTGACAGTGTTAGCTTAGACCCTTTTACATTTTGGGAATATCAGCAAGGTTATGATATTTCAAGGTTAAATGATGAGAAAAGAGAGAAAAAACTAGCACAAGGCGCGGTCGATTTTGAATTAATTGAAAAAAGCGCCGCGGAGACAAGCACTGAATTTTTTGTCAACTTAAAGCAAGATATAGAAGAGGCAATTACTGAATTTGCCCAGCTTAGCGATGTGATGGATAAAGTGACGGGGCAGCCGCAACCTACCTCAAATATTAAACAAGCGCTTGAAGTAAGTTTGGCGGCCGTTAACCACATTGCAGCGGATAAACTTGTTGCAGCTGAACAGGCTCTCATCTCTGAGCAAACGCAAGAGCAACTCACTCAAAACGATGAAGAGCAAGATGCTGTTGAAGCGCCTAAAAAGGCCATTAACCAAGCAATTGATTCTCGTGAGAATGCGATAAATAAGCTTAAAGAAATAGCGGCGTTTTTTAGAAAAACCGAACCGCATTCTCCAATGTCATACACGATAGAACAAGTGATTCGATGGAGCGAATTATCGCTGCCTGAATTATTAAATGAATTAATAACAGATAGTGATGCTAGGACCGGGTACTTTAAGTTGTCTGGCATTAAGATCAGCGAAACTGAAACATAAGTAAAAGGAGTTCTCTATGAGTATCCATGATAAATTAAAACGAGTACGTAAGCCTCGCGTTCACATCACTTATGATGTTGAAACTGAAGGGACTGCGGTAAAAAAAGAATTACCATTTGTTGTTGGTGTAATGGGTGATTTTTCAGGTGATAACACTGAAGCATTAAAACCATTAAAAGACAGACGCTTTATTCAAATTGACCGCGAAAACTTTAACGATGTTTTAAAACGCATGAGCCCTTCATTAAAACTTGTTGTAGAAAATACACTGAGCGATGATGACTCTGAGTTTGAAGTTAACCTTAGCTTTAAATCAATCGATGACTTTGAGCCTGCAGCAGTTGTTAATCAGGTAGAACCATTACGTAAGCTAATGGAAACACGTAATAAATTACGCGATTTAATGACTAAGATTGACCGTTCAGAAGAGCTTGAAAATGTTTTAGAAGAAGTATTAAGTAATACTTCAAGCCTTGATTCTATTGCTAAGGAACTTAAGCTAGAGGAGACTGAAAAATGAGTGCAGAGCAACTAAGTACTGAATTAGAGTCAACAGCTGAGGCAAGCTCTTCGTTATTAGAGCAAGCAATTGGCGCCACTAAGCAAACTGATGCAAGTCGTGCAGAAGAATTACTTAAAACGTTAACTGAAGAGGCATTAAAAGGCACAGTTCAATGGAATAAAAACATGACTGTGACGTTTAATGAAGCAATTCAATTAATCGATCAGAAAATCTCAAAGCAGCTTAGTGTTGTTATGCACAGCGAAGAGTTTCAAAAGTTAGAAGGTTCTTGGCGTGGTTTGCACCACCTTGTAATGAATTCTGAAACGAGCTCAACGCTTAAAATTCGTGTTTTAAACATGAAGAAAAAAGAACTACATAAAGATTTAAGCAAAGCAGTTGAGTTTGACCAAAGCCAAACATTTAAAAAGATTTACGAGTCTGAATTTGGTACTCCTGGTGGCGAACCTTATGGCACAATTGTGGGTGACTTTGAATTTACTAACCACCCAGAAGATGTTGAAACGTTAAGCCTAATGTCGAATGTGGCAGCAGCTGGTTTCTGTCCATTTATTGCCGCTTCTTCACCGTCTTTATTTGGGTTTGATAACTGGGAAGAGTTGACTAAACCTCGTGATTTAGAAAAAGTGTTTGAATCATTAGAGTACACAAAATGGCGCTCGTTCAGAGACAGCGATGATTCGCGTTTTGTATCGCTAACTATGCCTCGCTTCTTATCACGTTTACCTTACGGTGCAGCTTCTAAACCTGTCGAAGAGTTTAACTATGAAGAGTTTGAAGTTGAACCAAAAGCAGGCCGTTCAGTAAGCACTGATAATAGCGACTACTGCTGGAGTAATGCAGCTTACGCAATGGCCACTAATATGACCAAAGCGTTTTCGCAATACGGTTTTTGTACTGCGATACGTGGTGCTGAAGGTGGCGGTAAAGTTGAAGGCTTACCAACGCATATTTTCACAAGTGATGATGGCGATCCGGATCTTAAATGCCCAACAGAAATTGGCATAACAGACCGTCGTGAAGCTGAGCTAAGTAAACTTGGTTTCTTACCTCTGTGTCATTACAAAAATACCGATTACGCTGTTTTCTTTGGTGGCCAAAGCTGTCAAAAACCACAAATATATTCAACGCCTGATGCAACAGCTAATGCTGCAATTTCAGCTCGCTTACCTTACTTAATGGCGACGTCTCGTTTTGCACATTATTTAAAAGTGATGGCGCGCGATAAAATTGGTAGCTTTATGGAAGCGGAAGATGTTGAGTCATGGTTAAACCGCTGGATTCTATCGTATGTAAATGCGACCGAGGGTGGTGGCCAAGATATCAGAGCACGTTACCCATTAGCCGATGCAAAAGTATCAGTTAAAGAAATACCAGGTCAGCCAGGCGCTTATAACGCAGTGGCATGGTTACGACCTTGGCTACAAATGGAAGAGCTTACCTCTTCATTACGTCTTGTAGCTAAAATTCCAGAGATTGGTTAATTAACTAGTCTTTAGCGTTAAGGATAATGCAGTAAAATGAATCACGAAGAGTTTTCATTTATAAATCAAGACTACGCTTTTCACCAAAAGTCGCAGTCTAGAATTAGCGATAATGATGCTTTGCTTGATAGGTTTTTGAACGAAAAAAACTTAGACAAGGCACTGTTATTGTGGCTTGAAGGCTCTTCTGATTCTCCTATCTCTTGGACAAAAGAATCGCTTGGTCCCTATTTACAACGAATTATTGTTGAACTTGATCAGCTAATTTCTCAACAGCTAAATAGCATTATTCATGCTACACGATTTCAAAAGTTAGAAGCCAGCTGGCGTAATTTATGGTGGTTAACCCTCCAAACAGAGCAATACGACAAAGAAAATAAAGTAAAAATAAAAGTATTAAACTGTGATTGGGCAACCCTCTCTAAAGATGTAAACAAAGCGATAGATTTCGACCAAAGTTACTTTTTTCAGTTACTCTATCAAAGTGAATTTGATAGTGCCGGTGGCGAGCCTTTTGGTGTAGTAATTGGCGATTACGAAATTAGTAATATGTCATCTAATGGCACTATTTATAACGATATTGATACTATTAAAGAAATCTCGCGCACTGCAGCTGCTGCATTCTCACCATTTATATGTTCAGCGTCTCCAAACCTTTTTGGCGCAGATAACTTTTCTGATCTAGGGTACTACGCAGATTTATTCAATCAATTTGAGCAACCTGAATATGTAAAATGGCAAAGCTTTAGATCAATGGAAGAGGCACGCTTTGTTGGTTTAACGTTACCGCACGTTTTAGTCAGAGCACCCTACAGTAACGATGGTAAACGCCATCAAGACTTTTATTTTAAAGAACAAATAAAAAACCCCGAAACAGATATGTTGTGGGGTAACGCTGCGTTTCAGTTTGTATCAACAATAATTAGGGCTTACTGTGATAGCGGATGGTTTGGGCACATTAGAGGGATAGAGCCTGGTAAAGTGTCAAAAGGGCTCGTCACAGGACTTGCAAAAGATAGCTTTGCAAACGATACCTACCAAAAAGAAGCTAAACCGCCATTGGATTTATTGGTAACAAGTAAATTTGAAAAGCAGTTCTCTGAACTTGGATTTATTCCAACGTCATCAGTGACTAATACTGAACATATTGTTTTTTATAGTAATGCATCGGTACAAAAAGCAAAAAATTACGATTCCAGTGCAGCTAATATCAATGCACGCCTTTCATCTATGTTGCAATACATTTTATGCGTATCTCGCTTTGCACATTATTTAAAAATACTTGCCCGCGATAGAGTCGGTTCATACATAAATGCGCATGCGTGCGAGCGCGACTTACAGTCGTGGATCAATAATTATACAACGGCGTCAGACTCAGCATCTGAGCAAATCAGAAGTAAATATCCACTGAGTAATGCGCGCATAAAAGTAAGTGAAAACAAAGCAAATCCAGGTCACTTTTTTTCTGTTTTACAATTACAACCCCATTTTCAATTAGATCAAATGGTCTCGAGCATTAAATTAATAACAGAGCTCAGTCCTCACCACAAAATAAAGGAATAACCATGAAGAAAATACATAGCTTGATTCGCGAGGGAAAACTAACTGAAGCACTATCTTTGTGTGCTACAGAGCTTCAAGATGAGCCTTTAAATTTTGATATAAGAAGTATCTATTCAGAATTACTTTGCATAAATGGTGATCTAGAAAAAGCAGACAAACAACTCGATTTTATGGTTCAAAAAAATCCTGAGTTTGCTGTAGGTGCTGTAAATCTTAGACATTTGATCCGAGCTCAGCAATCACGAATAGACTTTTACCAAGGTAAAGGGATCCCTAAATTATTTCATGATGCTGATGAGATAGACACGCTGTTTTTAAAAATGCATGTGGCATTGCTAGAGGGCGAAATAGACGAAGCTGCTGAGCTTTCTGCGCAAATGGAAACGTTAAGAGTTACAACGTTAAGTGATGCAGAGTCTGTGGCACGCGATTTGGACGATACATTAAACCCTTATTTAGAAGTACTAGGCACAAATGGCGAATTTTACTTGGCAAATTTTGATGAAATTGAATCGATAAAAGTAGAGCCTGTAAGTTCAGTATTAGAAAGCATTTGGCTACGCGTTGAAATAACGATTAAAGAAGGCCCTTCAGGCACTGCACATTTACCGCTTGTCTATGCCAATGCTGAATCGGATCTTGAAAAGTTAGGTCAGGTTTCGGACTGGGTTGAACTCAAAGATGAATTCATTATTGGTAAAGGCATGAAAATGCTGTTTGTGAATGATGAAGCCATCACAATTCCTAATTTAAAAATTAATGCTGTAGAAGCAGCATAATTTATATTTGAGCAATAATGATAGAACATAAGCAGCAGCTTCAAGCATCTATTTTAGATAGGCTCATTGATGATGAGCCTGACTTTCAAGATGCACCATCGCGTACCGAAGGGATCACAATAAGTGAGCTACGTAAAAATGTGCGCAGAGATATAGAAGCACTGCTTAACGCCCGAATTCAATGGCATACGTGGCCTACACAATATAGCGAGCTTGATACATCGTGTTTATCGTACGGTTTACCTGATTTTTCAAGTATGTCGGTCAGTTCTCACGAAGGTCGAGCACTGCTATGCGAGACAGTTAGAAACACTATTTTAAAATTTGAGCCACGATTTTTAGAAGTTGAAGTATTTACTGATGAAGAAGTGCCGGTTAATCGTGTTTTAAACTTGCGTATTAATGCGCTTTTATACGCTGATCCTGAGCCAGAATTTATAAGCTTTGATTCTGAGGTAGAGCCCGTAAATTTAGGTATGAAGATTATTGAGGCATCATTATGAACGATGAATTATTAAAATATTACAATCGTGAATTAGCATTTGTGCGTCATTTAGGTAAAGACTTTGCTGAGAAATACCCAAAAGTAGCTGGGCGTTTAAAGCTTAGTGAAGATCATGTTGAAGACCCTCATGTATCACGGCTTATTGAATCGTTTGCATTTTTAACAGCCAATATTAGACAAAAGCTAGATGACAGTTTTCCTGAATTAACGGATGCTTTATTAGGGCAGATGCTACCAGATTATCAGGCACCTATCCCTTCTATGTCGATTGTAAAATTAGAAGCCGAAAACCTTTCCACCGCGGGTGTTGTCATCCCAAGAGCAAGTGAAGTTGAAACTAACGTTGATTCTATGAAGCAATGTAAGTTTCAAACCTGTTACGAAACCTACCTTTGGCCCATTGAAATCACTAAAGCCCAGTTTGATAACAGCCCTTTTGTAGCGCCTAAGCCGCGTTGGCATGAAAAGGCAAAGTCTATATTTAAGTTAGAGCTAACCGGTGAATACAAGGGCGTTTCGCTTGCAGAAACTGGTTTAGAAAAACTTCGCGTATATATAAACGGGCAGTGGCACCATACTCTTAAAGTGTACGAACTGTTATTTAAACACAGCATTGGTATAGCCATAGATAATGGCGAAGAAGGCATTAAATACTTATCAAAAAACCAATTAAAAGCGGTCGGGTTTGAAACACACGAAGCGGTTGTGCCTTACTCTCAGCGCTCTGCTGCCGGTTATCGTTTATTGGTTGAAAACTTTACTTTTCCTGAGAAGTTTCGTTTTTTTGAACTTGAAGGTATACGCGGCGCATTACCTAAAAACTCCAACAAATGTGATATCTATATATACCTTGATACTGAGTCAAGTGAGCTTGAGAAACAGGTTGATGAGGATATGTTTTTACTTGGGTGCACGCCAATAATTAACTTATTTGAACAAGAACTTGAGCCAATTCGCCCTGAGATAAGTGAATACGAGTATCAACTTGCACCGCGTTACATGGACTCAGAAATTTCTGAAGTGATTGGTATTTCAGAGGTTATAGCGTTTGATCACAAAGGTAATAAACAAGTCGTTGCGCCATTTTATGGTCAAACTCATCCAAATTATCAAGGTCACGAAGACCTATTTTGGCATATAAGAAGAGAAACAGCGTCGTGGGCGGGCGGTTATGTAGAGTCTGGCACCGAGACATTTATGTCATTGGTAGATGCCAAATTTGAAAACAGCGCTATGGAATATGGTGAAGGTAACTCTGTTCTCACTGTACGCGCACATTGTAGCAACCGTAATTTACCTGCGAGTATGCCATTTGGCGACGATGAGCTTGGATTACTAATGCCAGAGCGCGGCGATGTAATTAAAAAAATTCGTTGTTTAGCGCCTTTTACACATGCAGTTAGACCCGGATTAGCCGATGCAACGCGCTGGCAGCTTGTTAATCATTTAACACTCGATACGTTTAGCGGTGAAGATGCGTGTAATAAATTAAAAGAAGTACTTCGTCTGTATGACTTTAGAGCATCGCCGCAAACCAAAGGGCTAATAGATAATATATATCGCGTTAGTATTGAGCCTGCAACCGCGCGTGTTATTCAAAAAGGCAGGGTAAGTTTTGTAACTGGCAGCGAGATAGAAATTACTTTTGCTAACGATGATTTTTCTGGCAGTGGCATGTTCTTTTTTGCCGCAGTGTTGGATCATTTCTTTGCTCAGTTTGCCGCTATAAATAGTTACACACGTTTGAGCTTGCGTTTAAAAGAGCAAGAGCAAATATATTATCAGTGGCCTGCGCGCGTAGGTGATAGACCACTACTATGATAAAGCAACTGATTGCCCAAGCTTCTCAAGTCGATTTTTATAAAGCGGTTTTCATTATTGAAAACCAGCTTAAAAAGCGTGGCTTAGATTATCGCCACGTCGGTTACGATAGCAACCCAAAGCAAGAACTAATAAAATTTACGGCTACCCAAAAGTTTGGCTACCCGGGAAATGCAATTACTAAGCTAGAAGAAACTGGCTTTGAAGATGGTCTGCACAAGGTCAATATGCAGGTTTCATTTATGGGGTTAACTGGCTGCTCTGGTGCATTACCGCAATTTTATAGTGAACTGGTTATGCAAAGGCTGCGCTATAAAGACACGACCATGCGCGATTTTTACGACATGTTTAATCATCGTCTGATCTCTTTGTATTACCGAGCTTGGAAAAAATATAAGCCTTCATTAAACCATGTAAACAATGACAAAAATAAAGACCCATATACCAAAATATTGGGGCTATTAAGTGGTGGCTATAATGAGCATCAGTTGCATTTTTCGGGTTTGTACAGTCGAAAAATTCGTAACGCATTTGATTTACAAAGTGTGCTTAGCTCATACCTAGGTTGCGAAGTAAAAGTAAAACAAATGGTTGGTCAATGGCATGAACTTCACCAACAAGAGCAAACACGCCTTGCAAGCCAAGTATTATTTGAAGGTCAGCATGCGCAGCTAGGTGTAGATACCATGCTAGGTAAAAAGGTTTGGGATGTCTCTTCTAATATTGAAGTGCATATACAATCAAACGATCCAAAAAAAGCAAAACTTCTTTTACCCAAAGGGGCTTTGTTTGAACTCGCAAACAAAATTACTAAAGACTACGTTGGAAACTCAATTCAGTTCCGCTTAGTTATTGAAACTGACTTTCAGCATTTAGGCGCCGCTCAGCTGGCTAAGAATGACTGCCAATTAGGCGCAAATTCTTTTTTAGCGGTACAAAATAACAAATCAAAATCTAACCCTACTAAGTTATCGTTTAAGGGATAATTAAAATTAAAAGGAACACTGTATGTCTTCGATGACACTCAATAAATTAGTTGAAAAACTAAGCCCTGATTGCAGAAAAAGCCTAGAGGCGGCGGTTGCAATTTGTAATAGCAGAAGCCACTTTACAGTGGAGCTTGAACACTGGTTACTTGCCATGATTGAGCAACAACTAGATGATGTTAGACTTATTTTTGGCTCTTTTGACATTGATATTGAAAAAGTAAAACAAGACTTAAATCAATCTTTAGAAGCGTTTAAAACCGGTAGTGAGTCATCACCTAGTTTATCTGTACATGTTACTAGCTTATTAAAGCAATCTTGGTTAAGTACCAGTATTGAGTTTACAGATAATCAAATTCGCAGTGCCTACGTTATTTATACGCTTGTAAAAGACGATACCTTATCGAGCTTAGTAACCCGTTGCAGTAAGTTATTTAATAAAATAGAGCCAGGGCAGTTACTTCATGCGTGGCCAGAAATAGTTGCTCAATCGCAAGAGCGTAATCACTCAGTACAAAACACGGCTAGCCAATCGGCTACAAACTCTAAAACCCCGAGCCTTGACCAATTTACTGTTGATTTAACTGCTCAAGCAAAAGCCGGAAAAATAGATCCCATTTTAGGACGCGACTTCGAAATTCGCCAGATGGTTGATATTTTGACCAGACGCCGTCAAAACAACCCTATTTTAACCGGTGAAGCGGGTGTAGGTAAAACAGCCGTAGTTGAAGGCTTAGCTTTAAGAATTGCACAAAAAGATGTACCGGCCGTGCTGCAAAATGTGAAAATTCACAGCTTAGATTTAGCACTATTACAAGCTGGCGCAGGTATGAAAGGCGAGTTTGAAAATCGTCTTAAATCATTAATTAACGAAGTAAAAAATTCAGTTAACCCGGTTATTTTATTTATTGATGAAGCTCATACAATGATTGGTAGCGGTGGAGCCGCAGGCCAAAACGATGCTGCTAACTTATTAAAACCAGCACTTGCTCGTGGCGAACTTAGAACCATTGCTGCTACAACGTGGGCTGAATATAAAAAGTTTTTTGAAAAAGATGCTGCTTTAACACGCCGCTTCCAAGTGGTAAAAGTAGAAGAGCCAACGCCAGAAAAAGCAGTGGCTATGTTACGTGGTTTAGTGCCCGTAATGGAAAAACACCACAAAGTATTTATTTCTGAACAAGCACTCGAAAGTGCAGTGCACTTATCGCATCGCTATATTACGGCAAGGCAACTACCCGATAAAGCGGTGGCATTATTAGATACAGCCTGCGCGCGGGTGGCAATGAGCCAAGCATCTACACCAAACACTATAGAGCAACTTGTAAATCGATTAAGCGAAATAGAAACACAAGTGCAGATGCTACACCGTGAACAAAAAACAGGTTTAGATCATTCAGTGCAACTAGATACACTTAAAACTGAACTTGTAACTATTGAAGAGCAGTTAGCGCCGTTAACTGAGCAGTTTAAAGTAGAAAAAGAAATTGTAGCTGAGCTTAATCAGGCACTCGAGTCTATTAACTCAGAACAAGAAAATTCATCAGGTGTAATTTTAGCCAATCTTAAGCAGAGTAAAGAAAAGTTAACTGCTTTTGAACATAATATGGTTCATTGGCAAGTGGATGAAGAGCTTATTGCACAGGTTATATCAGATTGGACTGGCATACCTGTAGGTAAAATGCACGAAGATGAAATACATGGCATTTTAAACCTTGCACAGCAAATGAAAAAACGTGTTGTAGGGCAAGACCATGGGTTAGATTTAATCGCTAAGGTAGTGCAAACATCTCGCGCCCAACTAGCTGATGAAAGCCGACCTAACGGCATTTTTATGTTGGCAGGTCCAAGTGGTGTAGGTAAAACCGAGACTGCACTTTCGCTTGCACAAGAAGTGTATGGCAGTGAAGAAAATGTCACCATTATTAATATGTCTGAGTTCAAAGAAGAGCACAAAGTATCACTACTGCTTGGTTCACCTCCTGGGTACGTAGGTTATGGCGAAGGTGGCATATTAACCGAAGCCGTAAGAAGAAAACCGTACAGCGTAGTATTGCTCGATGAAATGGAAAAAGCTCACCCTGGTGTACAAGATATTTTCTATCAAGTATTTGATAAAGGTACAATTAAAGACGGTGAAGGCCGTGATATCGACTTCAAAAATACAATCATTATTATGACCTCAAATGTGGGTACTGATACCACCATGAGTTTATTTGAAGACGAAGAAAGTAAACCTAGTATCAAAGGTTTATTAAAAGCATTACAAGATGATTTACTCGCATCATTTAAACCTGCTTTTTTAGGGCGTATTAATGTAATACCTTACATTCCACTAAGTGACGATATTCTTACAGAAATTGCATCACTACAAATTGATAAAATAATTAAACGCGTTAATAAGCATTACGATGCTGAGCTTAAATATGAAAATGACGTAATAGAATATATTATTGATAATTGTCAAAATGCAGGGTCCGGTGCTAGGAACATTCATACCATTTTGCAAAATAAATTATTGCCTTTGTTGTCGGAAGTTTTACTTTCTAGCATGATTGATGACAAAAAAATAAATAGTATATCGCTATCAGTTAAAGATAATGAATTTAATATTGAGTTAAATTAAAGTTTATTTAATTTAACTTAGTATTAAGGTTGTTTCTTTATTTTTAGGGTATTATAATTTTGGTGCCTTAAATCACTACATGGAATTTTGAGACATTGTCTTCATCTAAGGAAAGGAATCTGAAGGCCTTTTCATTGCTGTATTAAAGATAATGATTTCAAAGGAATTTTTGGGAAACCAAAGTAAATAATCCAGTCTAAATGGATAACATTGTTTAATTAAAAGGAGCATTATCAAATGCAAGCAAATACATATTTAAAATACGGTTCAATCAAAGGCGAAACTACAGCTGAATCTTTCAAAGATTTAATCACAGTATTATCTTTAGATTGGAACGTAAGCCGTGAAATTAGCGCAGCAACTGGTACAGCAATGGACCGTGAGTCTAGCTCTACTCGTCTTGGCGACGTTACTATCACTAAACTTCAAGATAAAGCATCTCCGGATCTTTTCAAAGAAGCGACAATTGGTAAAGGCTTACCAGCTATTTTCCATATCACTAAACAAGGTGATAAAGTTGAAGAAATCATGAAAATCGAACTTACAGATGCGATGATTTCTAGCTATTCAGTGTCAGTACAAAACGATCGTCCTATTGAAACAATCACTATCAGCTACACAGAAATGATGATGACTGTTACTCCAACAGACGACAAAAATAACATTACTGCTCCACTTGTATACGGTTACAGCGGTGTTAAAGGTCAACAAATGTAATATTTGTTATCTTATAATGGCTCTGGGCTTTTGCTCAGAGCTTTTTTTGATCTTTAGGATGGGAAAGGCAAGGAATGCAAACAGCAACACAAAATAACAACGTAATTCAGATTAGCACCCCTGCTGGTAAAGATGCCCTCTATTTAACTCGTTTTGTTGCCCAAGAGGCAATGTCAGACTTATTTGTTATGTCTGCCAATATGTACACAATTGGCAAGCAAATAGCACATGAAGATTTGGTTGGAAAGCCAGTATCTATTAAGGTAAAAAATGCACAAGGCGGCGGTGAGCGTTACTATCATGGAATAGTAAGCCATTTGGTTTCAAACGGCAGCCGTACAGCTGATGTAGAAGAACAAAAAAACTATATAGATTACCAAGCAACTATCGTCCCGTTTGCAGCATCTATGCGCAACCGAAAAAACAGCCGAATATTCCAAAAGAAAACAATTAAAGAAATATTTGCTGACCTATTTGGCCAACACAATGTTGCCTTTAGCGATAAAACCAGCAAAACATACCCTAAATACGAGTACTGTGTTCAGTACCAAGAGTCAGACTTTGACTTTATTCAACGATTGCTTCAACAAGAAGGTATTTTTTACTTTTTTGAGCATACCAACAGCAACCATACCTTGGTATTAGCTGATGATATTACCGCTTATGAAGTGTGCGACGAAGCAAAGGTAGTTTACTCAACTGGCCATTTAAGCGAATCTCATGTATCACGTTGGCAGGGCGGTTTAAGTATTGCGCCAGGCAGCTTTAAACGCGTTGGTTACGATTTTAAACAGCCATCACGCTACCCAGATGGTGAGCAAGCTAATCCAGAGTTACCGACTCAATCAGTATCAGAAATTTTTGAATACACGGGCGAGCAAGAATGCCATCCGCGCGCAGCTAATTTAGCATCTGTTCAGCTTGAGTCATTACAGCGAGACATGAAGCTTTCTAGTGGTCGCAGTGATTGCCGTTCATTTACAGTGGGTAAACTTTTTAGCTTTAAAAAGCATGAAGACCCACGTCTTGAAGGTAAAACATTTGTTATTACCTCTATGATGACGTCAATAACGGTGCCTAATCAGTCTGGCTCTCAGCAGTCGTCAGTAGAAGAAGTGTACTCGAACCATTTTGAATGCGTACCCAAAGATATACCCTACAGAGCGCAAATAAATAAGAAAAAACCAGTTATAAACGGTGTGCAAACGGCAATCGTAACTGGCGATAGCGCCGATGAAATAATGATTGACCAATATGGTCGCGTAAAAGTGCAATTTGACTGGGACCGAGAAGGTAAAAAAGATTCAAAAAGTTCATGTTGGATCCGTGTTGCGCAAAACTGGGCAGGTAAAAAGTGGGGAGCGTTTTTCTTCCCTCGGGTAGGCCAAGAAGTACTTGTAGACTTTATAAATGGCGACCCAGACCAACCAATTATTAGCGGAGCAGTGTACAACGCAGATTTAATGCCTCCGTATGCACTGCCTGGTGAAAAAACACAAAGTGGTATTAAAACACGCTCTACCAAAGAAGGCGGAGCCGATAACTTTAATGAGCTAAGGTTTGAGGATAAAAAAGGCAGCGAGCTGGTTTATATTCAAGCAGAAAAAGATAAGCAGCTTTACGTAAAAAATGACCAAAACGACAAAACAGATCACGACCACAATATTGAAATTGGCAATGATCGAAAAGTTGATATTGGCAATAATGAAACACTAAAAGTGGCTAAAAATCGCAGTGACGATATAGGTGAAAACGACACGTTAAAAGTGGGTAAAACACTTAATATTGAAGCTGGTGATGAAATAGTAATTAAAACAGGCTCTGCACAAATTAAAATGAGCAGCAGCGGTAATATAACTATAGAAGGCACTAATATAGACATTAAAGGCAGTAACGTTAAAGTTGATGGTAGCGCCATTACTTTATCTGCCGGCATGATTAAATTAAATTAGTGCAGTTATGGAAATAATAAATAGCTTTTATACAGGGCATAGAAATGGCATTAATAATAATGGTTACGTTGTATATTGCCGTTACGGTTTGCCGTATTTAATTTGTTTGCCAATAAATAGGCCAGATGATCCATTGCTAAATCCTGCATTAACGCATTTGAAAGCTATGGATGGTTATTATGCTAATCAGTTTTTAAGTAATTTACATAATGCTTTAAATAGTGAAGATACCATAGCTGCTTTATATCAGTACGCATTACAAAGCCCGGTATCAATTTCGGATTATAGTAAGGCAGAATTAGTTGATACCTTATCGGGTTTAGTTTCTCAAAGTAAATTATTAATTATTCCTTTATTTGATTAGTTTTATTGTCAAAAAGTAAATAAGACAAGGAGTCTTTATGGGTAAGCCCGCAGCTACAATTGGTCATATGCATGTATGCCCTAAAACCACAGGTACAGTCCCGCATGTTGGCGGCCCTGTTGTGGTAGGCTCAACTAATGTATTAATAGGTAGCATGCCCGCAGCACGTAAAGGCGATATGTTAGTGTGTGTTGGGCCACCCGACAGCATAAAGTCAGGCTCTGGTAGCGTAAAAATTAACGGTAAACCCGCAGCTCGAATGGGTGATGATAGCTCCCACGGCGGAAAAATTGTTGTTGGTAACCCTACTGTATTAATAGGTGGCTAACCTTGCTGTCTACTTACATAAGTAATCATCAAGCACAATTGCTCTGTATTAGTAAGGCGCAGTGCTGCCCGTTTACTTCTGTAGGTTATGTGAAAACACTTAAAAAAAAGCTGTTAGAAACAATGTGGCTAACCGCTAAAAAAAATAATACTCCTCAACACTTTACACAACCTGATTTAACTTTAATTAATACGTTAGTAACGAGTGAGCAAAGCCTTGATGTGACTGCGCAGGCATGTATAGAGGTTATGGCTAATTTACCGCAAACAATTAACCTGGCTTTTATAAACTCGTTGCTCAACAGCCCATCCCTGCATGGCGTAGCAAAGGCTGTTATTTATAAAGTTTTATTACAGCAACACAGCTTTAATTTAATTGCATTAATTGACTTAAACACTATTTATTTTGCATTGGCTAATAGCACCGAACAAGAGGCAACATCAGCCGAAACAGTGGCGCTTATCAGCGCATTCAACCCTAATGCAAACATACAAGTGCTAAAACATGTGTTTGATGAGCTATGTAAAAGTAAGCTTGTTAATTCACCGTTAATGTCGCTTTTTTTATTATCACTAAGTTGGGAACAAGTAAACGCATTAAGTAATTACGCAAGCAATGTTTTAACAGTAGATGACACGTTACATGTGCTATTACAAAGTGGCTATGTAAAGCTAGTGCCCTTAGCGTGTATGTCGTTAAACCAAGTAGAAAACCCAACAGCTATTATTGCCTTAATAAGGCGAATGCTCGGTGATAAGCTCGATTTACTCGTAAGCTATGACATTCAAGTAAGTGCATTTAATGCTGAACAACAAGCACTAGTGGCTTTTAAACAGCAGTTACAGCAAAACTGGCCTAAATACGAGGAGGAGCTTTGCTTACAAAGGTTTGTAGCTGGAAAACCTCTGAATAAAAGGTTAAACGCAATAGAAATGTCGGCAATGGACTGTTATAGCCAAGCAATATTTAATTTGTATACCTACTACAAATCGATGGCTAAAAATGTAAAAGCAGAGGCGCAAGCATGAAGGCGTTTAATGTAAACGTAAGCTGTTTTTCTACGCCTTTGTCGCAAGACATAGATACACTGCTATATGCAGATACCCCAACTCCACCTAACGGTATTACTTGGCAATCATGGAATGCCTGTATTTATGATTGCATAGTAAAAGCGAAAGAACTTTTTGCAAAAGTAGAAGACTCAAACTTGCCACTTGTATGGTTATTGCCAGCACTTGCGTACCAAGATGAGCTAAAGCAGCTTTTAGCAAAAAGTTTTAAACAGTTGTTCCCTGAGCATGTAGAGCACTTATTATTTTATGGCGCTGTTGGTGCTAATACGTTAGTGCAGTTGGCGGTGCAAAAAAAATGGCATAAGGCAAACGTGATTGCCATTGATGCTACCTATAAAGCCAATAAAAACAATGAGTGGGTATACTTAGGAGTAGGTGGTGCACTTGCGACTATTGAAACGGCTCAAATTGGCTGGATGCAAACTAGTCATGAATTTGCTCCTTCAATAGATTTTATAAAGCACGACCAACTAGGCGGTATATTTTCAAAAATTGCACAGGATAATAAAGACCATATAGATCTTATATTTGCACCTGGCAACGGCATACATCAGCAAAGTGATGTTTGGCTGACTAATTTACAATTGCTCAGTAATTTAATTAATGAGCATACACATTATGAATTACCTAATTACAAATTAGGTAAAATTGGTGCGCTTGAAGGACTCGTCAATTTATATCAATTGACCTCAAGCCCGGCTATTGTAAATCACTTTAAACATGCGTTAGTGATTTCTCAAGAACAATCAAAATACCAGGCCGCAGCATCATACTTATGGATAAGTGAGGAAGCACACAACTAATGCAAAGTAATACAGTTGTTTTACAAGGAACAAGTTACCCCATTTGCCTCGTTGCTGGTACTGCAAAAGCACCTGCAGGTTACGAAGCTGTTGTAACAAATACCAATGAAAGTGCGAATCGATTAGTTGATCAAGTTAGTGAAACGCTCACAAGTGATCCTTCTAAACGGATTGACACTATTAATCTACTTATAAGTATAGGTATTGAAGCATCTAAAGCAGACGACCAACGTAAAACTGCTAACTCGCTTATTAAAGCAATTGCTGCAGGGACTATTAAGTGTTTTCGTGAAAAAGTTAAGTATTCTATTCAAGTTAGTGATAATACTAATAGTAGCTCGGAGGATGAAAACTCTAACAAAAAAACTAAGACAACCGCATCGGGGAAAAGTGCATCACAAGCACCTGTAAAAAACACTGGTGGTGCGATTAATAACACCGCAAGCGAAGAGCCAATTATAAACCAAGAGTGCCGTTCAGATCCGGTATCAATGCTGTCGGGCGAAGAAATTCTCCCGCTTATCGACTTTACATTGGCGGGCAGTCGCCAATTAGTGTGGCGACGTTTGTATCGCTCATCTCATGCTGATGTGTGTACAACAATGGGTAATGGTTGGCGCCACGACTTTATGGCAAGCCTTACAGAGCATTACTTGCCGCCGCCAAAAGTGGGCCCTAAGCAAAAAGGCACCTACTGGTTAGAGTACCAAGACGAGCATGGCGCTAAACATAAATTTGAAAAGGTAAAACCTGGCCAATCGAGCTATCAATTAAGTAGTAACCTTGCGCTACATTACCAAACAAATGGTAAGCAAGTACTTGTAACGCCAGATGACCAACACCTTACCTTTAAACCAGGCGAAAGCGCGTGGTTGCTTGAAAAAATAATTAACGAAAAAGGCCAAAGCATCGCGTTTTATTACGATGCGAAAGAGCGCCTACACCGTATAGAAGTAAACAAAGTACGTGGCTGTGTTATTAGCTACAACGCGCAAGGTTTATTAAGCAAAATAGCAGCGTACTGCACCGATAAGAACAACAAACAGCAATTGCTATCGCCATTGCTTGCAAGCTATGAGTACGACGAAAACAAAAACCTTGTTCAGTCTACTAATCAGCAAAACGAAACTGAGCGCTACGCCTACAACGCCGCTAATTTATTAACAAAGCGTACCCGAGCCAGTGGCTTTAGCCATCATTTTGAGTGGGATAGCTACTCACCTAGCGCAAAATGTATAAAACAATGGGGCGATAACAATACCTATACTTACCAGTTTGAATACAACCTTGAGCGCGGTGAAACAACCTGTATAGACTCACGCGGTCATAAAGAGCACTTTGTACATAACGCACAAGGTAAGTTGGTAAAACATACCGACCCTAATGGCAATGTTTGGCAATATACATACAATGCGCAAGGTCAAAAACTCAGTGAAATAAAGCCAGATAGCAGTACAACGCGCTATAGCTACACACCTTTCGGCCAATTAGAAACAATAACGCAGCCAGATGGTAGCCAAACCCATTTTGCTTACAACCAACTTGGGCAACGTGTATTAACTACCTTACCTGATGGCCAAACCATTACGCGTAAATACAGTGTGGCTGGCTTATTACAAAGCGAAACCTTTGGTGATGGCCGCACCACGTTATACAGCTACGATAAGCTCGGCCAGTTAACCCAGCATATTAATAAAAATGGTCAAATCACCAAGTTTATTTGGAACGAGCAAGGCGAGCTTTTAGCAAAGCATCTTAACGATGAGTTAATACGTTACAGCTACGACAGCCTAGGCCGCGTAAATGCCACACTGAATAACGCAGGCTTACTCACCCAATATAAATACAATGAGCACGGCCAGCTTACACAAACAATTGCCTTTGATGAAAACGAGCCTGAAAATAAACAGCATCAATACTTTAGCTACGACGAAGCAGGGCGGTTAATTAGCTCGCAAAACAGCAAAGGCGACACCACAGAGCAACACTTTGAAGGGCTAAGCCAACCGCATTGTGTTATTCAGCCCGATGGCAGCGCACTGCATTTAACGTACGACAAAGAGCGAAACTTAACAGCCATCGAGCGAAGCGACGGTCACGTATACCGCATAAGTTACGACGCGAACGAAAACCCAACACAAATAACCGGGTTTGATGGCACGCTACAGCAGTATAAATATGATGCCTGTAATCGCTTAGCCTCAGTAACGCAAAGTAATAAACGCCATGTAAAAATAGAGCGCGACAGCCTTGGCCGCGTAACTGCGCAGCATGCAAGCCTTGCAAGCGACTCACATATCGTTAATAACGCCAATTACTACAGCTATAACCTGCAAGGTAAAATTACGCGTGCGCATAACGCGCAATCAACACTTAAACAACACTTTGATAAAGGCGGCAGGCTACTGTGCGCCGAGCAAGTTAATAACCAGCAACAAGCGCATACCTTAAAATACAGTTACGACGAGTACGGCAGAAGGCAAACGCTTACGCTGCCAGATTCAACCACGCTGAAATACAGCTACAACCAGTTTGGCCAGCTAAGCAGTATTAACTTACTGCAAACCAATAGCAATGAGGTTGAGCTTGCAAAGCCGCTTGTAACATTAAGCTACGACAGCCAAGGTAATATTAAAACCCAGCAGTTTGGTAACAGCATAACCCTTACTCAACAGTTTGATGTATTTAACCGTTTAACGCAGCAGCAGCTTACACATCCAGCGCAAGCATTATTAGATACCTGTACGTACAACTACGACAGCGTAAACCACTTGATTGCGCGTAAAGAGGAAGGCGTTAGTAGTCATAACATTAATTTTGAATACAACAGCCTTGGCCAGTTAATTCAGCAAAATCTAGCCAGTGGTGAGAACACAAAAACTACCCAATACCAGTGGGATAGTTTTGGTAACCCAGTTAGCCAGTCAAGGGTACAAAATAACGAATTAGCCGAGCAGCAGACTACTGAGCCAAATGATAATAGCGATGCTAGTGATGCCAAAAATAAGATTGAAAGTAATCAGTCAGAAAGCACACGTAATGTAATTCATAGTGAGTATAGCGATTCAAGTGTAGCAAAGGCCACCAATGAGCTAAGCGAAGATGATAGGGTTATTAAAGGCACCACTGATGCCGACCGTTTAACCCACTTTGGCGACAGCGACTTTCATTATGATGAATTCGGTAACCAAATACGCGAAACCGGTAAAGGCATAAAAACCCGTCGTGAATACAACGCGTTTAACCAGTTAAGTTGTTTTAACAACAATGGCACGCTTACCCAATACGACTATGACCCACTCGGGCGCCGTATTGCTAAGCACACCGAGCACGGCAAAATTGACTACATTTGGGATAACGACCAGTTAATTGGTGAATGCCAACACGGCGAATATACCTGGTATATCAACCTGCCAAATCAATTTCACCCAGTAGCACTGATTAAAAAAGGTGAGGTGTATTACTACCACCTAGACCAACTGAATACCCCACGTTTTGTTACCAATAACAAAGCAGAAGTCGTGTGGGAAAACCAAGCCGATGTGTATGGTTATGAAGAGCCAGAAGCCGAGCCTGGCACTAATAAAGAAAAAACCTTCACTCAGCCAATCCGCTTTCAGGGGCAATATTTAGATGAAGAGAGTGGGCTACATTACAACCGCTACCGCTACTACAGCCCTAAACAACAGCGTTTTATAAACCAAGATCCAATCGGTTTGATAGGTGGCATAAACCACTATCAATATGCGCCTAACCCGGTTAATTGGGTGGATCCGTTTGGGTTGAGTTGTAAGGAAAATGCCTGGAATACGTTCTTAAAAAATACCAAAGGGCATTTTAATAGCACCACTGAAGCGGCGGATAGCTACAAAAAGGTAAAAGAAGTTTTACTTACACCTAAAGCTGAGCGACCAGACCCGTCAACATATTTACCACAATCATATATAGATGCACATATAGCCCAGTTTAATCAACAAGGTGCAGGTTTTATTTCTATTCAAAGTTGGATGCTAAACCCTGAGTACCCCACATTGCCGCCAAGAAAGTTTGTAGGGCTTAAAAGTGAAATGGACGCTATTATAGCTAAATACACTCAATCAGGAAATGATTGGAGAATACTTAGAGATGAACTTAGTTTAGGTGAAAACACTGACTTAAGTAATGATGAAATTACTTATATTACAGTCGATCCTGGCGATGAGCGATTTGAGTATGATATTCCAAATGGTCGCGAGGGTGGTGCATACGATGGAGAATGGATCCCAGGAGGCAAAACCAAAGGCGGTATAACAGAGGCTGCGTTAATTAATTCCGAAACTGTCGTTCATAATAACAGTCTAGAAGAGCTATCGAATAGCTTTAAAAGCTCGCAAAGCTTAGATAATGATGAAGTAATTGATGCACAGAAAGGCCAAACTTTAAAAATTTGGAGTGCTCCGGTCAAAGTTGATGGCAGGCGTGTTTTTCAGCGAAATGATTTATTTGATCCTAATAAAGTTGATGGTGAGAATCGTACTAATATACAGAGGATGAAAAAGGGGAGGCCTCCGATCGGTTATGATGACCAACCCGTGAATCTTCATCATTTAATACAAAGAGAACCAGGAACAATAGCTGAAGTAGGTGGTGAGTTTCACTCTAAAAAAACTAAAGTTTTACATGTACCACAATACAATAAAGTAAACGGTGAATGGGTAGCTAGAAAAAATTATAGCTTTAGAGCTCATAATGGGAAAAAATCAACATGGCCTAAAACTAGAACTGGTAAAGTGAAGCAAACAGACGCTCAGAAAGCTTTCACAAAATGGAGTTCTAAATATTGGATAAAAAGATCAGAAGGGTTTGAGTAATGAGTACAATTTTAGATGTTCAGTTAATGTTATCAGAAATGTCTTCTAACGAAGATATTTCAATTGGAGTAGCTCATAGTAGTGAAGAGATAGCGAATGCAGAAGCCTATTTAAATGTTTCCTTACCGGAAGAGTATAAAGCTTTCTTAAAAAAAATAGGTTATTTATGCCTAGGCTCTTTAGAGTACTATGGGTTGACTAGAAGTAGTAATTTTAGCACTGCTGGTATTCCTAATTTTGTATGGTTCACAGCAAAAAAGAGAGATGAGATTAACCTACCGAAGAACTTGATAGTTTTTCAAAACTTGAACGATGAGATCTATTATTGCTTAAATGCATCTCCAGAAATGGAATCTTTTGGTAACGTTATTGTTTGGAATAACCTTAGTAGAACAGTTGATGATACTTTAGAAATAAGTTTTTTGGATTTCATAGTTGGTGATATTGATGAGTACAAAGACGAATATGAGACTTGAAAATACTCTCTTTATAATATTACTTTAGTTAGGTTACATATGAATAATTTATTTGCAGCTGCTTTAAAAACGAATGAGACAAATAGCTTTTTTCGCGGAGAAAAAAACTACTTTGTAAGAACCCCTGACTTTGACCAACATAACCATGGTGCAAACCTTGGCGGGCATGTTGAATCTTTTTTAAGAGCGAGTAATGATAACGCTGAAGTCTTCGATGAAGCTTTTATAAAGTTTTTGGAGTCTTTAGAAGTAACTAAAGAAGATTTGACACATTTTATGGCCAATCTTTCAGCGTTTTTTGCTTTAAAAAATAGAGATAGATTGGAAGGGTCAACGCTCTTTAGAAGCCCGGATAGCAACGAATCAAAATTAGTTAAAAGCTATTTAACACATATATCAAACACGGATATATATCTTACTGAAAAAGATAGATTATATATACATGCAAATTTTATCTCTAAAAATGGTAACGATATTTTATTAAATTCATTGAAAGAAATAGACAAGGGGTAGGCTGAGCTTTCCATCTTTCACTAGCTTATATTTAAATATTAAACGAACTATATAAAAACTCTAAAAAGGACTTTATTGATGTCATCAATCAGAATAACTCAACCTGTTGGGTTGGGTGGGATTAACAGTTTAAACGATGTAAAAACTGTACAAACCGCGTTGAATAAATTACTGAAACTTATTCCACCTACTCAAACTTTAATTGTCGATGGTCGCTTAAACCCTCGCCCAGAAAACTCAAAAACTATTGCTGCTATTAAGTTGTTCCAAAGCAAAGTCTTAAACATGGCGCGGCCTGATGGAAAAATTAATGCTAACGATGCTACTTTTCGCAAAATTAATGAAAAGTTAGCTAGTGCTGCAGTGGTAGCTGTTGTACCAATATCTGGCAGTTTAAAAACGAAACTAAAACAAAATATGATGAAATATGAAGGTAATGTTCCTCATATGTATTTAGATACAAAAGGCTATGTAACCGTTGGCGTAGGTCATTTATTAAAAGATGTTGAAGCTGCAAAAAAAGTTCCTTTCACCGTTCGGGATACGGGTGTTGTTGCAACAACGAAGCAAATTGAAGATGAATTTAAACTAATTAAATCAAGACCTTTTGGTAAAGATGAAGGTTTTGGGCGTTTTAAACCTTTTACTAAGTTAATAATTACTGAAGTTGTTGCAAATGCCCAAGTTGATCAGCATATTAAAACGTTTGAAAGTGAGCTTAAACGTATATACGGTGCTTCAGAATTTGCAAGTTACCCTGATGACGTTAAGTTAACCTTATTTGATCTAATATTCAATCTAGGGATGACTAAACTCAAAGATACTTTCCCTAATTTTAATAAGTATATGAAAGCGCAAGATTTTAAAAAGGCGGCTATTGAATCAAATAGAAAAGATGTATCTGCTGAACGTAATGCTTATGTACGCAATTTACTAGTGAGTGCAAAATGATAAATAAATTAACTTTACTTGCATGTATTAGTATCTCAAGTACTGCATGCGCAGAAATAGAAAAGAATAAAATAGCACCAACATATAGTTCGGAAAATAAAACAGATAGATATTTTACAGCGTCTACAACATTAGAGAAACAAGAGCAGGTTAAAGCTCTAATTGATAAAAAGTGGTACTTTGAGGAAAACCTTCTTAAAGATGGCAGCCCAGATAGAGTCGTTACTAGTTGTAATAGTTTATTTAATGCTTTAGATGAAGGGTTTAACGCACTTAGTTACCGACATCAAGATGTTATAAAAGCAATGAATAAAGTGTGTTTAATATGGGCACATATGGGGGAGCTAAATGCTTCTGAATCTAGTTTTTTGACTGATTTTGAGCATAGCTCAGTACTACCGAAACAGATGCCTCCTGAGCTTTCTTTAATTATTTCAAACGACGATGAGCGTCGTTTAGCAAAAGCGAGTAGCTGGGAAGAAATGAGTCATATTAGTAAAATGGAGTCATTGAATAAAGACCAAGCAATTTATTATGACAACAGCGGCGGCATCCAAAAACTGACGGTCATGGCGCAAGGTGATTATAACAACGACGGCATTGAAGACATGGTGCTGTATATGGATAACAGCGTTGAAGAGGGAAGTTACGGATCTACTTATGGTTATGTTGTGACACGACTAGCCGCGGATGCGCCATATACGCTTCTTAAGCAATTTTAATTTTATCGTTTGACACTACATATTAACATGGAGAAAACACTCACTATAAAAGCGAGTGTTTTCATTTATGCTCAAGTACAACTATAAATATCATTTGTAATCGCAGTGATTGAATTGAAATGCATACTTTAAGGATAAGACCTTTATATTATTAAATTTAACTAACAAATCCACATTTCAATTCTACATAATTAAAAGGAGCTATAAACGCCAAAATTCAGGTGTTTTATAATTATTATGGAACAACAAAACCAACAAACATTAACTAACCTCGTTTACGATATATACGAAAACCCAACTTTAATAGAAGAGCATCAAGTGCTTATCATGCCCTTGTTGATCGATTTAGTTGCTAGTGCGCCAGCTGGGTTTGAGGGTATGGCGACGATGATTAACACCCATATTTCTAATGGGTTTAAATTCAAGAACCCTAAAATACAAAAATTTGAACTTGAGTCGGGGCTTTTAAAACTTAAAACGTATTTTCAAAAAATAAACCTTTAATACCTACCTCTCTTTTTATTGAGTACCCACATTTTTAATTTTAATGCAGCACGTGTGCTGCATTTTTTTCTCATTAAGGATGATGTATGAGCCTTATTACCACGAGTATTTTAATGCTGTTTTTACAGCCTTTATTTGTATATTTAGCTCTTTTTAAAGAGTCTGAGCAAAGTGCCCAAAACCGTTCACTTGATAACGAAGATGCTATGTATCTATTTATAGCGCCAGGGTTAGCTGTATTTTATCCTGATGACTTTTGGCAGGCAGTACTTTATTTAGGAAGTGTATGTCTACTAGGTTTAATGCTTGCCATTATTGTAAAAAGCAAAGCTAAAAAACGATTAACAAGAGATGACGCTATCGGGTTTACAATTGCCAGTTTTTTATTTTTTTGGATTATAAAATTAATTATTGGTGGGATAGGGTATCTTTTTAGCGAAAACGCCGCGAATGGTTTAGCGGCCGACATAGGCCTGCAAGCTTATTCATCAACTTCAGGTGAGCTTTTAAACTGGGGGTATTTATATTATCAGTTTTGGCCAACGCTATACTTTTCACTATCTATGCTAACCACTTTAGCTATAAAAATAATTGAAAGCCGGTTTGATAAACATTCAATTTCAGGCTCGCTGTTAATTTTGGGTGCAGTTTTAGCTGGCGTATCACCGTTATTTGGCAATGCTTTTATTTTAGGTGTGATAGCTAACTTTTTTATATTTTTTTTGTGTGTACGGCATGCATAGAAATTGATAAAAAGAGCGATCCTTAAGCCGGTGCTATTAGTATTATGTATGCTTTTTTGCTTATGGGCAGCATCATGTTTAGTGGCATTGGTAAATTAATATATACACTATTTTATAATTAGATTAGTGATTGTTTTTTGATTAAAAAACATGCAGTATAATTGTACCTAATTAGACCCCTACTTTTTCAGTATAAATATGGCTGGTGTAATTAATTAGCCATATATATTAAGTAGTTTATAGCTAGGCCTTGGGAGAGAGTTTGCTTTGTTTTTATCGCGCTTAAAAATTTTTGTATTGGTAATAGTCTCTATTGCCGTTGTTTTTTTTACTACATCACAGGCTTGTGCAGATATGTTTGGCTTTTTTAATAAACAAGAATTTTATTTATCGGCTCCAGTAAAAGGGCAGTTATTAGATAATGGGCAGCCAGTTGCAAATACTAAAGTGATGCGCTCACTTACCTATGGCGATGAATACGTTGATGAAACCAAAACAGATGAACAGGGTTATTTTACCTTCACAGAAAAAACAATAAAAACAGGTAAACCTTCTAATATGTTTGATAACGACTCGCTGGTTCAACATATTTATTTAGAAAACGGCACGCCAGAAGGAATTGTTTTGTGGTACACGCTTGTTTCAATTCATGAAAAAAGTGACACACTTAAAGAGCTTCTTGCGCACTTAGAGTGCGATATTTCTAAAGAGCCACAAACTTACGATATTCCAATTAAAGAAGATACAAGCCACACTTTTGCGATATACACATCATGTAAACTTTAACTATTTATTTAAAGGGAACTTATATGAATACTTTGACACCCACTCAAGCCGTACAATTAGCAAACCTTGCTTATAAAGCAAAAAGTATTAAAACCACTAATTTACTCAATCGCACACTTCATGCCTCTTTGCGCGACAATTTTAACTTTTCTGTTAACCCTGGCGCAGTACAAGGGGTAACGGGTAGCTTTTTTTCTCATTTATTTAATTTAAGCACGGGCTTTGCTTTAGTAGGGCATGGGCTTGGCGCGTATGAGGGCGATTCGGTTATAACTATTCGGGGAACTAACTCGCTAAGAGATGGATTAACCGATGGGCACTTTGGTGTGAGTGGTGGGTCAAATGGCAGTATGGTGCATGCTGGTTTTAATAAGACTTTTTATAGTATGAAGCCTGCGCTGCAAGAGTTTATAGCAGCGAATATTCAAGATAAAGTAACGGGTTGCGTTCATTTAGTTGGCCACAGCTTGGGTGGTGCGTTAGCGACGCTTTCTGCTGATTGGATCAAAGCTGAGTATTCACTTCCTGTAAAATTATATACGTTTGGTTCGCCACGTGTTGGGCTTGAAAACTTTTCTCGTGCAGCCACATCCAGAATCGATAAAATTTATCGCTGTACACATGGGGCTGACCCAGTGGCTAAAGTGCCTTTATGGCCTTTTTCGCATGCTCCGCACAATGGCCAAGAAATACGTTTAGATAGTGGACAAGGTTTAAAAGGGGCTGCTCATACTCTTGCTGGTACGCCTGGCTACTTAAACACTGCCAATAGCAATAATTGGAACAACTTAACTATACAAGCTAATAACTTTTTAAACATGCCTGTGCGTTTAAAATTTGAAGACAGAAATCAAGCATCATTTACCTCACATTGGGCAGATAAACTTGGTGCTGCATTAATTACCCTTTTAAAAGATGCAGGCTATTACAGCGCAGTTGCTGCCCAAGCAGCCATTGGAACCGGGCTCACTTTTTACGATATGTTGGCGCGAACGCTTGATAAAATAGCTAAAGCGTCAGCCTCGTTTGCAACACAAACCTTAGGTTTACTAGGACATATGTTAGTGTTTGCAGGCAAAGTAATTAGTAAAGCGGTGGAGCTGACTTATAGCTTTATAAAATCTGTATTCGACTCAACCCTAGGCGCTTTATACAGAGCTGCAAGAGAAGGGCTTAGCGGCCTAGATTAACCTTAATTTAAATCTCAATCTCGCTCTAACAAAATAGCACCACTTTGGTTTTCGCCTAAGTGGTCGTTTTTGTTATAAATAGGGCACTTACTCATAGATAAACACCCACAACCAATACAGCCATCTACGCGGTCGCGTAGGCGCTGCATATACGCTATGCGCTCATCAAGCTGTGCTTGCCATTGCTTTGAAAGGGCTGACCAGTCTTTTTGTGTGGGAGTGCGCTGCTCAGGTAATGTGGCCAGGGTGTGTTTAATTTCATCAAGCGTTATTCCCATGGCTTGTGCGGCTTTTATTACCGCTATACGGCGCAGCACATCTTTTTTATAGCGGCGTTGGTTGCCGCTATTTCGCCAACTACGTATGAGTCCTTTTGTTTCGTAAAAGTGTAGGGTTGATACTTTTACGCCGCTGCGCTTAGCGACATAACCTACGGTTAGGTTAGACTCGGTTAGTTTTTTTTGATTTATTGGCATTGTTTTAAATTTCCGTTTGACCTCAATATAAGTTGAGGTTTTAAGCTTCTTTCAACATTAAAAAAGGAGCTAACTAAATGCAACAAAAACTTAAGCGTAGCACTGTTATTATTTACTCAAGCGCACGTAAAAATGGTAATACGCAGGCACACGTTAACAGCTTTGCTGAGCAAAACGATGTAAGGATAATATGTTTAGATGATTATAAAATAGCGCCGTACTGTTATAACAAAAACTATAAAAGCGATGACTTTTACGCTGTATTTGAAGCACTGTTAAAGTATGACCACTGGGTGTTTGCCTCACCCGTTTATTGGTACAGCACCACGGTACAAATGAAGTTATTTATTGATAGAATAACCGACTACATGGACGATGAAGCATTAAAACCAAAATTACGAACGCTGCGTAGTAAGCATTTTTCAGTGCTTTCTAATGCGTCATCAAGTGAAGCGCCGGCGTGTTTTGTAGAGCAATTTAAAAATACGTTTAGTTATTTAGGTATGCAGTTTATTAATCATCACCATAAAAGTACCCAAAAGGTTGCTTAAATTGCAGCCTTTTTTGGTTGTCTCTGGTAGTTTAGTAATACGCTTAAAAACACAGGATTGTTTTATGAAATATTTACTAGGGTTAGTGCTGCTTTTTAGCCCGTTTATTAATGCTAATGAGCAACCAATTAACGGGTTTGGTAATTATTATAATGTACCCGAGCATGACAAAATTAATGACGCTACGGTATTTAAAATAGCATTTGATGTTGCCGATGGTGCTAAAAAAGGCGAGCAAAATAATTCAATAAATTCGCTAGCTCGTTTTATTAACATGCATGTAGCGCATGGTGTAAAGCTTAAAAACATTAAGCTTGCATTAGTTGTGCACGGCAGCGCAAGTGTTGATGTGTTAGCTAATAGCGAATATAAAAAACGCTTTAGTGCTGATAATAAAAACCAAGCGTTAATTAAGCAGCTACTTGCTAATAACACTCAGGTGTATGTGTGTGGGCAATCGGCTACTCATTTTAAAGTAACGCCTGAGTTGCTTATTGATGGCGTAAAAATGTCGCTTTCTGCGATGACCGCGCACGCACAACTTCAACAACAAGGCTATACACTTAATCCATTTTAATGACGCAAATAACAAAAAATATACTCTGCTTTGGCGATTCTAATACGTGGGGTTTAAACCCCGAAACAGGTAAGCGCTATGATGAAAAGACCCGTTGGACGGCGCAGTTACAGCAACAGCTAGGCAGCGGCTTTACCGTAATAGAGTCGGGGCAGCCAAACCGTACGCTTGTGAATAACCCGCCTTTTACGGGGGAGCTTAATGGTATTCGCTATTTAAAACCCGATTTGCAGCAACACGCTTTACACACGCTCATTATTGCACTTGGCACTAACGATTTAAAAAAGCGCTTTAACTTAGCCCCAACAGATATAGCCACCGGCCTTACGCATTTTATTGGCTCTATTAAGCAATTTTACTCGCTCGCTAATTTACCGAACATAATTGTTATTGGTCCTTTATTTATTAACCCTCAGCATGGGTTAAGCCGTATTTATTTAAACTGTGATCAAAAGTTATTGCCCTTAAACGCTCTCTTTAAACGTATAGCACACGAGCACGCGCTTAATTACGTTGATATATCACACCTTAACGCCCCTCTAGGGAGTGATGGTATACATTTAAATAGCCAAGGCCATAAGCAGCTTAGCGATATACTCAGCCACCTGGTTTTGCAATTATAATGCAAACAAATCAATAAATTAAAAACGTAATTTGCTTTAATTATTTTACAAGCTTGATTGCTTTTATGCCCAGATATGCAATTATTATTGCACCTGACTCACACACAGCTTCTTTAAAAAGGTGTTATGAAACAATATCAACGTAGGTCTTTAATTGCAGTATTAAGCGGTGTCGTGGTTTTTATTATATGTGCTAGCACACTGATGTACTTTGCTGCACAAAAGCTAAGTAGGCAGTTAGCGCGAGATTCAAATTATATTGTTCAACACATAGATGCTGCCGCAACAGAACGTAGAAAAATTTTAACCCGCCTAAATAACGCAAACGCTAAACAATGTAATAACAATACATTGATAGAAATGCGCCGCGCGTTGTTTGATGCACAATACGTGATAGATATTGGCTTTTTTACAAATAATGAGCTGGTTTGCACCACAGGTGCAGGAAAGCTGGCAGCTACAATTACCGATAATCCTCCCGACTACATTCGAATTGATAAATACGATAATAAACCTGTGCGCGTAAGGTACGAACCGCAATTGTATTTGCTTTTGTTTAGTGGCCGTGCAATGGAAGTGATAATTGTAAGGCAAGGTAATTACAATTTAATAGTCGATACGCGCGCTTTTAACGATAAAGTAATTGTTTCTCCTCAGTGGGAAGTACTTTATAAAAATACGCGCGAGACGTTTCATTTAGCGGGGGCTAAAGGGGTTTATGAGCAGGTAAAAAATCACTCATTTTTACCTTATGAATCAATTATTAAATGCAGTACTAATAACCCCGGGTACTGCGCAGCCGCACAACTTCCGTGGAGCCAATTTTTTGCTGATAATCAATTTTTATTGATTATTTCGCTTATTTTAATTTCGTTAGCGGGTGTATCAAGTGGACTGTTAATTGACTATAGCTTAGCGGCTAGGCGCTCAACTATTACGCGGGTGCGCAAAGGCCTTAAAAAAGGCTCATTTTATTGGACCTACCAACCCATTATTTGTTTGCAAACAGGTAAAGTGGTTGGCTGTGAGGCGTTGGCCCGTTTTGAAGATAAATACGGGGTTTTATTTCCTGAACAATTTATTCCTATTATCAGAAAAACCAATTTAACGTGGCGCTTTACCCAAGCCATGATTGAAAAAGTACTTTATGAGCTAACCTCCGTTGAGGCATTACCGCGCAATTTTAAAATTTCTATTAATATTTTTCCCTACGATGTAGAAACAGGCAATATTGCGCTTTTAAAAGACATACCTGCACTCACCGATTCGCGCTTTATTATTTGTTTAGAAATAACAGAAGACGAATATTTAGACTCAACAGTTGCCCATACCCACTTTAAAAGGCTGGTTGAGGCGGGCTTTAATTTATCGATAGATGATTTTGGTACGGGTTATTCTAACTTAAAAAATCTACAAAACTTGAGCTTTCATCAGCTTAAAATTGACCGCACCTTTGTACAAGATATAACAACACAAGGCTTAAAGGCATCAATGATCCCCAATATTATGGCGTTGGTACGTAAATTTAACTACACCTGTGTGGCAGAAGGCATAGAAACAAATGAGCAAGAAGCCATACTAAAACAAGCTGGCGTACATTACGGCCAAGGCTGGAAATATGCCAAGCCCATGGCACTTCGAGAGTTTAAAGCGTATCTAAAATTGCAAACGGTTTAAACGTGTTTTACCTCATACACGTAATAGTGTGATATTTATAACAGTGTAAGGTTTTAAAATGATTAAAATAATAGCCAGCGCATTTATGGTGTTAATGCTTAGTGCGTGCTCAGCTCAATACCCAAATCAGCAAATTACCGGTAAGCAGTTTCCTACCATTAGCGGCCACAGCCTAGATGAGAAAAGCGTAACCATACCAAGTGATTTTAAAGCCGATAAAACCTTGTTACTTATTGGCTATAAACAAGATAGTCAATTTGACATAGACCGTTGGTTAATTGGCTTAGATATGACAGGAGTTACATTACCCACTTACGAACTGCCTACCATAGCAGGTATGGCCCCGCGTATGTTTAGTACATTTATAGACAGCGGTATGCGCAAGGGTATACCAAAAGAGCTGTGGGGCGGGGTAATCACTATTTATGAAGATGGTGACACTGTGCAAAAATTTACAGGTAATAAAAACCCAAACAATACTCGCGTTGTTTTAATAGATAGCAAAGGTAAAATTTTACATTTTTACGATAGGGGCTTTTCGGTAGAGGCGCTTAATAAACTAAACGAAAAAATAAAATAAAGGGAGCCAAGCTCCCTTTAGTATTAAGTGTGTTTAAAACGCATAACCTACACTAAAGCGCGTAGTGCGTGGCATAATATAGCGGCCATTTGGGGCATCGGCATTACGTGGGTCGCCCTCTGTTATACCTTGCTCATCCGTTAAGTTATCAATGGCCAGTTGTAGTTTTAAGCCTTCCATAGGTTCTAAAATTAAACCTAAGTCTACTTTTTCGTAGCCATCAAGAGTCACCGTGTTTTCGTTGTTACCAAAGCGGTCATCAACAGCCGACAGTGTGCCATATAACGTGGCAGCTCGCCGCACACTGATTAATAAATACATGTGGAGTGAGCAACAACACTTTTTTGTTGATTATAATCATCACAAAGCGAGTCAATCTAAGGTGTTAAGCGCTGCCGCAAGTACTGCATTATTTTTTAACTTAGCGACTGATCAGCAAGCTCAACATATTGCCGAGCGACTAAGCCGCGACTTTTTAAAGGCTGGTGGCATAGTTACTACCTTTACCTCTACATCACAGCAATGGGATAGCCCTAATGGGTGGGCTCCGCTGCAGTGGTTTGCTGTAAAAGGGCTTAATAATTACGGTTTTAGTGATCTTAGTAAACGTATAATGCAAAACTGGCTAACAATGGTAGAAAACGACTTTTCTGTTAATCAGTGCCTACTAGAAAAATACAATGTGTGCGTGCCTCAATTAAAAGCAGGGGGCGGAGAATACGTAGTACAGCAAGGTTTTGGCTGGACTAACGGGGTTACCTCACGCTTTTATACGTTATGTGAGGACTGATCAGAGCAGTATTTTATATGAAAATAATTCATTCATTATCATTAAGTTATTGTAACTATTAACTAAATATAATTGGTGATTGTTTTATGCCGTGTATGAATAATACCAAGGGCGCATTGTAAGTTGTTAATAAATTCGGTAATGTGGTGTAAACATTTCAAGGAAGAAATCTATGCTACAACCACACGCCGTTTTTGTAAAAACCACGTTTCAATCTTCTTTTCACTGTGAAAGCTACACAACTATATTAAAAACCATGCAAGCCATTTTTGGCGATATTAAAATGGACGACGTGATCCCTAAAAACGAGAAAAGGGACAAGTTTGATTTATTTTTAATTGATGGCGCTAAAAATAACTGGTTAGATTTACTGCCTGCCGACTTAATTTGCCTCGCTAAAAAGCATAAAGTTGTCTTATTTAATGTAGAGCCCAATGCCGTGTGCGAAAAAAACCTACTGCTAAATCATTTCAATGGTGTGTTTTATAAATCAGATGCACCAGAAACTATTTTTAAAGGGCTAGTTAGAATAACCGCAGGCGAGTTATGGTTTACGCGAAAGGTTATATCAAAAGCGTTTTCAGATATTCTCTCGGTTGCCTCTTCGTTTAATAGCCTACAAGAAGATATCACCCTAAAAAAAGGGGATTATGCGCACCTTACTAAACGTGAAAAATCGGTTATTCACTTAATTGCTCAAGGGGCGAGCAATAACGCCATTGCCGATAAACTTAATATAAGCGACCACACCGTTAAAACGCATTTGTACAGTGCCTTTAAAAAAACCAATTCTCGTAACCGTGTAGAATTAGCAAATTGGGCTCAGCGTTACATATCGGTTTTATTACCTATGGCTAAGTAGTTATAGCAATTTTTTAAAACACGATTGTTGTATACACTCATACAAAAAAGGCTACATTATGTAGCCTTTTTTGTTTTTAAATTTTAGCCTTATACCAATTCGCTTAATCAAGTGTTATTGCGCATTGGTATTACGCTGCTTTTTGTGCCCACAACCCTCTATCAATTCCTTTTGTAATTAAGTCTGTGAGTGCTTTTTCAATGGCTTGGGTTACACATATGCTCATCGGTTCGTTATCACTAAAGCCGGCTTCAGCTTCGGCTAAGCGTTTGTAGCTTACGTACCTAAAAAATCCTGCACGCATTTCTTGGCTAAGTACTTTTTTGCTGGTGGCTACGCTAAGTAATACTTGGCCGGTGCGAACATCAACTGCGCGTAAATATATAGATATTGCATCTTCACGGTATAACTCAGAGGCGCCAATACCAAAGTATTCCATTCCTAAACCGCCTGTTTTTACATTGGTATCGTAGCTAATAATACCGCCTTCTAAAATTATTTTAGCGGTTGTAAGGGGCGGTAAATCTGGTTGGTTAGGGTTGTCAGATTGGCCTGCACGTATAATTTTTCGCTCTGTTAAAATATTTTGTAAGCCTTCGCGTTCAACCGGTGTAAACCAATCAGACTCGTGTAGTGCTTGCACTAAAATAGAGTTAGCACCTTGCGTTACTGCAGTTGAAAACGAGCTAACATTAGTTTGCGGTTTGTATTGGCCTGTTTGATCTCTAAACGAATACACAGACACAGGGATACTGCCTACGGGTTTAGGTAAGTTCTTTAAATCACTAAATATTTCAGTGGGTTCTAATGTGGTGGCGACTTGCTGTGAGGGAGGGATTAAGTTTCCCATACTTGAGCAACCAGTTATGGCTAATAGAGTTATTGTTATGAGTATTTTGCGCATTATCCAAACCTCGGAACTTCGATTATCACGACAGAGTCATCTAATATATTGGTTATTTTTACTGTAATAGTGTCGGTTGTGCTGGTGATGACTTCTATTTGATAATCGCCACTCATAAATATTGAGTCTTGGTCAAACAGGCTGTCTTCAATTTCTTCGCCAAACGCCATATCGGTAATTTCTCTTACCATGCGGTTTAAATACGTGCGCTCTAATGAGTCTTGAAATTGCTCTGCGTAGCCTTTTTCGATGGTTGGGGCTTTGTGTTTGTTTTGCGCTTGCGCTTTACTAAGCAGCATAGTGGCATTGAGTGGGTTACCACCAAAGCTTGGGTTGATTGGGGTATAAATTATTTCAGTTGCCGAGGCTGAAAAACTAAGTGTTGTTATTATTATAAGTGCTATTTTTTTCATTTTACCATCCATTTACTGCCATATCGGGTGACGATGTTGCCATATTTGAGCGTGCCATCGCGTCTATTACAGTGTAAACAGCTTGCTCAACGCGTTCGTCGAGGGGCGCTAATCTACGTCCTAAATAGGTTACATACACGAGTTGGTTATTCATAATTAGCGAAAGCTTTGTGCCAGCTTTTGGTATTACTGTTTCTCTTATTTCTATATTAAAACCAGCGGTTGAAGGGAGATCTCGCCAGTAATTTGAAAACTCGTAATAAAATTGATGGCCAAAACGACTAATGCTTCTATCAAGCAGTAAGCCATCTATTTCTAGTTCTTGCGCAGCATTGCTTAGCGAAGAAAAAAACAGAAAAAAACTCAGTAGGTAGTAACGTAAGTGAATATTTTTTTTCATAATAAAATGGGGAGGGTTAACCTCCCCACCTCAATAATTACATTTGCGTAATTGTTGCTGTATTGCCATCACCAATTTGCGTAACAGAAACCGTGCTGTCGTAGCCAATTACTGAGCCTTCAACAAGGTTATCGTTACCTACTTGAGTAACTGTAAACGATACGTTTTCACCGCCCACTAAAAAGGCTGACTGCTCAACGCCGCTTACCCAGTTACCTTCACCTTCTTGTGAAATATCAATACTGTGGCTACTACCTTCAACCATCATATCGACTAGGTTTAACATGCCATCTTGCGCAATATCGATTTGGTTATCGTTACTATCTAAAATACCTGCAAGCGTAACAACTGCCTCGTTTTGAGCACCACTTTGGGCAATATCAATATCGTTATTGTTTGATGTAAGCGATACATCAGGGTACGACGATTGCACCAGCATGACGTTTTCATCACCAGATTGAACTAAATCAACATCGTTATCTGTGCCGTTAAAGTTAGCAAGGTGAACAGAGTTTAAGTCGCCAACTTGAGTGGTTGAAAACTCATTATCAGAGCCAATTACACCCATGTAAGATTCGTTAAAGTCACCGTTTTGTAGTGAAGTTAGTTCGTTGTTATCGCCAATTAAATCGGCTGTCATTAAGTTTTCAGCGCCAACTTGCGTTGCTGCCACTTCGTTATTTGCACCTTCAAATAAGTTTGATTCAATTGTATTTAATGAACCTTCTTGATCTAAATCTATTTGGTTATCATCGCCAACAACAGCTGCAAACGTTACTGCATTTGTTAAGCCATCTTGCTCAATTTCAATTTCATTTGCATCACCAGAAATTGAACTAAATGCTACAGCGTTACGGTCGCCGTTTTGTTCAACATCAAGTTCGTTGTCGTTACCTTGTAAGCTATTTACTTTAAAAGTATTCCAGTAGCCGTCTTGAACTAAATCAAGTGTATTTTCATCGCCTGAAAGCATGGTGATTTCTGCTTCATGCCATTCACCCTGTTGTAAAGACATGATTTCATTTGCATTACCTTGCATATCCATGTTGTAGAACCAGTGGCCGCCGCTACCTTGCTCTACATCAATAAGGTTATCATCACCAGTTACGATATTAATCGCTTCGTTATTTACGAAAAAGCCTTGGCCAAATTGGCTAACAAATAACATGTTGTTGTTACCTGTTACCTCAGAAATAAATCCATTAGCAACGCCATCTTGCGAGTACACTTGTGTGTTGTTATCGCCAGTTGTTGTTACTTCGGCATAATTACCAAATTGGCTTTGCACAACTTCAGTGTCGTTATTGTTACCTGTGGTGGTCACAAGCATGGTGTTGCTGTCGCCTTCTTGATAAAGAAACGCGTTATTTTCATTTGAAGTTTGGCTGAGGGTTAAGCTGTTTTCTAGACTCTCTGTAGATACCTGTGTACTTAGTTGCGAGCTAGACACTGATTTGTTTTGTGTATCTGCGTGTGAGGCAAAGCTGGTACCGACTGCTAATGCAACAGCGCAGCTTAAAAGTGTTTTATTCAACTTCATTATTATTCTCCTTGAAATAGTAAAATCAAATACCTTAAGTGTTATAAATTTTAATAAGATATTTTCGCTCAGCATGCCGTGCTGAAATAATGGTGTGATCCACTGTTAATTTGATTTTGTAAATCGTTTGTTATTACAAATGCTAAGTTTAAGCCTGTCATTTTTATTAAACATAAAGTGGCTAAACTTTTTTGTAAGAACACCTTCACTGTATTCTCCCCGGCGAAGGACTTAAATCATCTTTTTTTACCAATTTTATTTTTTATGTATTTCATCGAGTTATAAAAAAGTATTTATATAGGAACAAAACTAGGAAGGAAAACTAGTAAAAATGTTTGGTCCTTAAAAAGGTAAAAATGGCGGGCGGTATTTCATAAAAATGACTGTGTTGTATGTTTTTTTGTTAACCAGTCTAGTTAAAAATGTTGATTTTTAGTTGTTTGTTATTTTTTGACTTGTGTAAATCCATATTTATTAGTTTTCTAGTTCTATGCCACGTGATCCTCTTGTATTTGAAGTTGTAAGTAAACTTACTTAGTACGGCTAAGTTAAACCAACTATGGATAGAACAATGAAAACAAAATTATCTATTATCACTCTTGCTTTACTCCCGTGTTTAGCTGCTGCAAAACTACCTAATGCAGGTGTTAAACACCCTGTTGTAGCAAGTAGTGATGCAGTAATTGTTAAATACAAAAAAAATGCATCAGCACAAATGCGTAAACAAGCGCGTTCGTTAGTTAAAGCAAAAATTTCAGATGTAAACGCTGATGAAATTGATGATAACTATAAGTCTTTACTTTCTGGGCGGTTAGCTAAGTTTAAAATTTCGGGCATGAGTACTAAAGAAGCCATTGCACGCTTAAAATCTCACCAAGCGATTGAATATGTTGAGCCTGATTACCAAGTAAGCATTGCTCAAACGCCTGATGATCCGCGCTTTGATGAGTTGTGGGGTTTAAATAACGACGGCCAAACAGGCGGTACTGCCGATGCTGATATTGATGCAGTAGAAGCATGGGATATTTCGACAGGTAGCCGCGATGTTGTGGTAGGTGTAATTGATACCGGTATTGACTATAGCCACAGCGATTTAGCTAGCAATATGTGGGTTAATAGCAGTGAAGTGCCTGGAGATGGCATAGATAATGACGGTAACGGCTTTGTAGATGACGTGCACGGTATTAATGCAATTACCAACAGTGGTGACCCTATGGATGATGAAGGCCATGGTACTCACGTATCGGGCACCATAGGCGCAAGCGGTAATAACGCAACAGGTGTTGTAGGCGTTAACCACGAAGTATCGCTGGTAGGGTGTAAATTTTTAGATGCTGCAGGTAATGGCTCAACATCAGATGCAATTAAGTGTATTGATTACATGGTAGGACTTAAAAATGCCGGCGTTAACTTACGTGTATTAAATAATAGCTGGGGCGGTGGCGGTTATAGCCAAGCATTAGCCGATGCAATTGCCTCAAGCGAAGCAGCCGATTTACTGTTTGTAGCGGCAGCGGGCAACGACACCATAGATAACGATGTAAACCCGCATTATCCTTCTAACTACGAAAACGCAAGCGTGTTATCTGTAGCAAGTACGGATCAAACCGATAATATTTCGTGGTTTTCGCATTATGGCTTAACCAGCGTTGACATGGGCGCCCCTGGTAGCGCAATTTTATCTACTACACCAGGTGAGAGCTATGCGTCTTACTCAGGCACATCAATGGCGACTCCTCATGTAGCTGGCGCTGCAGCGTTAGTGCTATCTATTAACCCAGAACTTAACACACAAGAGCTTAAAGAATTACTAATGAGTTCTGGCGATGCAAACGCTGCACTGCAAGGTGTAACGGTGGCAGGTACGCGCCTTAATGTTAACCAAGCACTTATTGATGCAGATCCTACACCTGGCTTTAAAATTTCAGCCGATCCACTTACGCAACAAATTGTAGCGGGCCAAGCTACAAATTACACATTTACCATTGGCTCAATTGCCCAGTGGGATGAAGAAGTAACGCTTGAACTATCATCAACATTAAGCGGCGCTTATTTGTCGGCTAGCACGGCTCGCCCTGGTGATGAAGTAATGCTTAACGTTGAAACCGACACTGATACACAGTGGGGTGAATACGAGCTAACCGTTACTGCAACAGCGGATGAAATTGTTAAACAGCAGTCAGTTAAATTAATGATTCAACCGGTAGGCCTAAACGACTTTACCTACAGCAGTAATGCAAGTGTTGATATTCCTGATAACTCGCCAGTGGGCGCCGTATCAGTGATTAATGTGCCTGATGATTTAACTGTGTTTGGTACAACAGCGGATGTTGATATTACGCATACTTATTCAGGCGACTTAGTGGTTAAGCTAGTATCAGCACAAGGCACGCAAGTAACGCTACAAAGCAATGTGGGTGGTTCAAGCGACGACATAGTGAGAAGCTTTACATCTGAGTCATTTAACGGTGAAGTGGCAACAGGTGATTGGACGTTACACGTTGAAGATACCGCAGCAGCCGATACGGGTACCATTAATACGTGGTCTCTTACATTAAGCGCTATTGGTGAAGTTAGCCCACAACCTCCGCGTGCGGGTTTTGATGTAGAAACACAAGGTTTAACCGTTAACTTTACTGATTCAAGTACGGATGCAAACAACGATATTACACAGTGGAGCTGGGAGTTTGGTGATGGTGCAACATCATCTGATCAAAACCCAATGCATGTCTATGCAGCCTCTGGTAATTATGATGTTGTACTAACCGTAACTGACAGCGAAGGCAATACAAGCACGTCAACGCAAACGGTTGTAGTAAGTGATGTAGAGCTTGAGCTTACCCTTAAACGCGCTAATAAATCTCGCCTTGATACTATGCGTGTAGATTTAAGTTGGGAACGTGTTGGCGCTGAGTCATTAAGCGTATACCGTAACGGTGAGCTGGTTGATACCACATCAGACAACGGCCGTTACCGCGACTACGTACGTGGTGCTACATCACCATCGTACGATTACCAATTATGTGTAACTGAAAATGTATGTTCTAACATCATTACAGTGTCATTTAATTAACTACTCCTAAAGTGACCTTAAGCCCAGCACTGCTGGGCTTTTTTTTTACGATAAACCTAATAAGCTCTTAGAGTTTAGTTTTAACGGCTCACATCTAGGCTTTTTTATACCAATGCGCATAATTAAATGATCTATTTTGAGGATGGATAAACGTGTTGATAGCAAGGCAAAAAATTCGCTATTTAGTTGTTCTAAATGAGAATTTTAACGCAGATAGCGACACGTTTAGCCCCTGAAAATGATTAAGTACTATTGCGGATTGGTATTATACGGATGAGTTTTAAGCCAGTGCTCGGCTATTTGTTCGCGCGTGGCAAACCACACTTGCTCATGCGATTTAGCATATTCTAAAAACCGTGCAAGGGCTTTAATGCGCCCAGGGCGGCCAATTAAGCGACAATGCAGCCCTATCGACATCATTTTTGGGGCGTTTTCACCTTGTGGGTCGCCTTCTTCATAAAGCGTATCAAACGCATCTTTTAAATAATTATAAAACTGATCGCCGGCATTAAAGCCTTGCACAGCGGCAAAGCGCATGTCGTTTACATCAAGCGTGTAGGGCACTATTAACTGTGGCTTACCTTCTTTAATACTGTAAAAGGGTAAGTCGTCGCTGTAATCGTCGGCATCATATAAAAACGAGCCATTTTCTACCACAAGGGCTGCTGTGTTAGGGCTTGTGCGCCCGGTGTACCAGCCTGTGGGCTTTTTACCAGTAAGCGTTTGAATAATTTCAATGGCTTTTTGCATGTGTTCGCGCTCGGTTTGTTTATCTATATGTTGATAATTAATCCAGCGCAGGCCGTGGCTTGCAATTTCGTGCCCAGCTTCAACAAAGGCTTTAGCTACATCGGGGTGGCGCTCAAGGGCCATTGCCACAGCAAAAATGGTGACCGGTATATCGTATTTTTTAAAGAGTTTAAGTAAGCGCCACACGCCTGCGCGCGAGCCATATTCGTAAATAGACTCCATGCTTATGTGGCGGTCTTCTACATGCGGGGCGCTGACTATTTCAGATAAAAATGTTTCGGCTGCTGCATCACCATGCAGTACACAGTTTTCACCGCCTTCTTCGTAATTTAATACTACTTGTACGGCTATACGGGCTTTATTAGGCCAATTGGCATGCGGAGTGTGTGCACCATAACCAATTAAATCGCGCGGGTAATGTTTAAATTGCTCGCTCATATTACTGCTCCTTTTTTACTGCGCTAAGCCAAGTGCCAAGCAATTCGCGCTCTGCATCAGTCATTTTGGTTATATTTGCCAATGGCATATCTTTGGTAATAACGGCGCGAGTATGAATAAGTGCACTGGCTTTTTTTACATCAGCAAGTGAGTCGAGCTTAAAGCCGAGCGGCGCGGTTTGAAAAAGCTTTGAGGTAGGGGTTTCACTGTGGCACTGTGTACAGTGTTTATTAATAATATCCCACGCTTGTGCATCGCTTATACTTGCTTGTAGATCATTTTGTGCGTTTACAGAGCTACTTGGCCACGGTGCTATGGCTAGCATTAACGCAAAAAACGCGGCAATACCGCTTATCAGTACTGAAGGCTTATTAACACCTTGGTGCTTTAAATTAAAAAAGTGGCGTATCCACATACCAATAATAAAAAAGCCAATAAGCACTAACCAACCAAACTCATGGCTATAGGTATACGAAAAATGGTTACTTAGCATAATAAAAATAACTGGTAGGGTGGCGTAGTTATTATGGACTGAGCATTGCTTTGCTTTTAAGCCCGGCGCTGAATCAGGAATGCGCCCAGCTTCTACTTCGCTTACCATGTAGCGCTGTGCAGGCATTATAATGTGATATACATTACCGGCCATACAGGTACCAATTAATGCACCAACATGAATATACACTGCGCGGTCACTAAATAGCTGATCAACCCCATACGTCCATAACGCTAAAAAGCCTACACCTAGCGCAATAAATGCCTTGCCGTTTTCAACAAGCGGGCTTTTACACAATAACCGATAAACACCATAACCTAAGCCTATAAAACCAAGTGATGCACCAATAGCTGCAAACTTACTGAGCTCACTTTTACTGGCATCAAGTAAATACACATCTGCGCCCACATAATATAACAGCGTAAATAACAGCGCGCCGCTGATCCAGGTTGTGTAGGCCTCCCATTTAAACCAATGTAGGGTAGAGGGCATTTGCTCTGGGCCATTTTGATACTTAGCCACTTCGTAAAAGCCGCCGCCATGAATAGCCCATAAATCGCCTTTTATGCCTTTATCTTGTTTCCATTGTGGCGGTGTTTGTAAGTTATTATCAAGCCACACAAAATAAAATGAGGCGCCTATCCACGCTATACCTGCTACCACGTGAAAGTATCTAAACACCAAATGAGCAAGCTCAAATAAATAGTTTTCCATCGGGTTATGCCTCTTCTAAATCGGGTGTGGGTGTGGCTGCAAACTGGGCTTGTTGGTCGCGTTTATACACGCTTTTACCCATAATGTAGGTTTGTTCAATACAGCGGTCGTCGCCTAGCATCATCATGGCAAAAAGCTGTTCGTGAAGGGTTTTGGCATGGCCAATTCTGAACTTTAAAAACGAGGTGGCCGCGTAATCCATTACAATAAAGTCGGCCTCACAGCCTTCATTAAAGTTACCTATGGTGTTCTCTAAATCAAGGGCACGTGCGCCGCCTAGGGTGGCTAAATAAAACCCTTTAAATGCTGAAAACTTTTGACCTTGTAATTGCTGAATTTTGTACGCTTCGTTACCTGTTTGTAGCATAGAAAAACTTGTGCCTGCGCCTACATCGGTACCCATGCCGACATTTATTCCATGCTCTTCACATCTCTTTAAATTTAAAAGGCCCGAACCTAAAAACAAGTTAGAGGTAGGGCAGTGCGATATAGCCGCGTTGTTATCGGCAAGGCAGCACAGCTCGCGCTCAGATAAATGAATACTATGGGCAAATACCGAGCGTTTACGCACCATTTTAGCTTGCTCGTAAACGCCAAGGTAATCTTCGGTTTCAGGAAATAACCCTTTTACCCATTCGCACTCGTCTTTGTTTTCAGATAAGTGGGTATGCAGGTAGGTGTCGGGGTATTCTTCTAATAATTGAGTACATTTTTGTAGTTGCTCTGGGGTTGATGTGGGCGCAAAACGTGGCGTTACTGCATAGCTTAACCTATCAACATTGTGCCATTTTTCTATCAGTGCTTTTGATTGATCGTAACTGGTTTGCGCGCAATCTGATAAGTCATCTGGGCAGTTTCTGTCCATCATTACCTTACCGGCAATCATACGTAAATTACGTTTTTGAGATTCGTTAAAAAACGCATCTACCGATTGCGGGTGCACAGTGCCAAATACCAATGCGGTAGTGGTGCCATTACGCAGTAGCTCATCTAAAAAGCGATTAGATATATCTTTTGAATAATGCTCACAGGTAAACTTTTTTTCAGTGGGGAAGGCGTATTCGGTAAGCCAGCTTAAAAGCTGCTCACCATACGCGCCGACCATTTCGGTTTGCGGCAAATGTATGTGCGTGTCTATCATGCCGGGCATTACTAATTTGCCATCGTGGCGAATAATAGTGGCTGACTTATCAATGCTTGGCAGTATGTCTTGCTCGTAACCAAGTTTAACCACTTTGCCGTTTTGAATAACTAATGCGCCTTTTTCAAAATAGCGATGGGCGCTATCGCCTGCGATGGCGGGGTCGTCAACAAAATCGAGTATGTTGGCACAAATTACGGTCATTTTATTATTGTTGTGGGTGCTCATAATTAGCTGCCTCTGTACGTTGAGTAGCCAAATGGGCTAAGCAATAACGGAATATGATGGTGTTTTTTATCTTGTAATCTAAAGGTAATTTGCGCCTCTGGGTAAAACGCAGGTGTTTCTTGGTTTTCATAATAGCTGTCTAAGTCAAAAACCAGTTTATAGGTTGCAAATTCTACGTCTGTGTTGAGCCAGTCGGTAATTCGCCCGTCGCTATTTGTTTTACCTTGAGCTATTAATTGCCACTCGTTATTAGTGAGTAAAAACAATTGTACAGCTACATTTTCAGCCGGTTTGCCTGTGCTGGTATCTAAAATATGGGTAGTGATAGGGCTTTTATTCATAGCAATGACTCCAATCTTATTTTTGTTATTTTGGCTTGTTCGCCCGCGGCTATATTAAGCTCTGTGCTGCGGGTGTTGTGTATGCGCTGCTCAATAAGTTCAAGCATTTGCTCAGCACTTTTACCACTGGCACACACAATAAATATAAAGCCAAATTTACTGAGGTATTCTTTATTTAGCGCAATCATTTTTTTAAGGGTTTGCTCGTTTGCTTTACTCATGCCTGATTGTTCGTGCCCCGCTTTTTGCGCTGTAGCGGCGTACTTTTTACTTAATGTTGATAAATCGCCTATTTGCGGGTGGCCTTCAAAAGCGGCTAAATAATCGCTCTCACCTAGGCTATCCCAAACGCTTTGCGCGCTGCTAAATAAGTGATCTTTATTTTCAAATGGCATGATATTTAGCATACCGCTTACCCAGTTAGGAGCTGCGCAACAGTGCTCTAATGCTTGATGCGCTTGCGCTGCATTTAGGTCGTTAATTTTTAAGCTACTCATGCGTTTTCTTCCTCGTGCGTGCTGCTAATTAAGGCATTTTTAAGTGCACGCCATTGCAAGCCTTGGCGTTTGGGCGCATGGGTTTGCATAGCCTGATAAAGGCCAATTAACTGCCCGCTTATTGATATTGCTACTTCCATAGGGAGCTTGCCCGTTACATTTTCAAGCCCGACAGGGCAGGTCATTTGCTTTATTTGCTCGGTGGTAAAATCGCGATGGGCTAAGCGCTGTTTAAAGCGTTTTGCTTTAGTATCTGAGCCAATTACACCAAGCCAATTAGCATCAGCGCGTTTAATAATGGCTTGTGTAAGTGCAAAGTCGAGCTGGTGGTTATGGGTTAATATTAAGTAATTATTAGCCTTTGGCGCGCGTTTAACTTGCTCTGTTGGTTCTTCATCAACCACTTTTATTACGTTATTAGGAATAACTTGCGGGAATACATCGGCGCGGCTATCTATCCAGCGTATGCGCATAGGTAATTGCGCCAATATACCAATAAGCGCCTGTGCTACATGGCCTGCGCCGTATATGTCGAGGGTAAAGCGCTCGCATTGCATGCACTCAAGCATAACGGTGGCAGCTCCCCCGCAGCATTGGCCTAAATTTGCGCCTAGGTTAAATTGCTCTATCACTTGGGCGGCCTCGCCTTTGGCAAGTAGCTCGCGTGCTTTTTCTATTACTACGTATTCAAGGTGTCCACCGCCAAGGGTGTCGTAAATATGCTCGCCGCTTATTACCATTTTAGAGCCTGTGCCACGTGGGGTTGAGCCATTAGTTCCAAGCACTGTCGCAATAACATAGTTAGTGCCGCTTTGTTCATGCTCGTTTATAGCTTGCGCCCAGTTTTGCGTATGAAAACCCTGAAACGACTCATTTAAATTAGCCATGTTGCTGCTCCTTAAACCAGCTAGCGGTTTGCTCAATTGCATTTAATACACGCTCAGGTGTGGCAGGTGTATCAAGTGGGGCGGTGTATTTGTAATCGGCCACACTGCTTATAGCATTACGAATAGCACTCCACACACTAAAGGCCAACATAAACGGCGGCTCGCCAACCGCTTTTGATCTAAATACCGTGGTTTCTGGGTTGGCCGAGTTATATAAATTTACATTAAATTCGGCAGGGGTATCGCCAATTGCAGGAATTTTATAGTTAGCAGGGCCAAAGCTTGCAAGCTGGCCTTTATCATTCCATTGTAAGTCTTCGGTGGTAAGCCAGCCCATACCTTGCACAAAGGCACCTTCAATTTGGCCTATATCAAGTGCAGGGTTAATTGAGCTGCCCACATCGTGCAGTATATCCACGCGGGTTACGGTGTTTTCGCCTGTCAGCGTATCTACTTCTACTTCACTGAGAGCTACGCCATGCGCGTAGTAAAAAAATGGCCGGCCTTCGCCTTTCGCTCTATCGTAATGAATTTTAGGCGTGGCGTAATAACCGGTTGATGAAAGCGATATACGATTCATGTAAGCAAGGTTTGCAAGTTCGCTAAAGCTAATTTCGCCTTTACTAAAGGTAATGAGGTTATCTTTAAATACAATACTTTGGCTGTCTACTTCAAAGTGCTCACTTATAAAGTTTATTAAACGCTCTTTTATGGTATTTACCGCGTTTAGCGCCGCCATGCCGTTTAGGTCAGTCCCGCTTGATGCGGCAGTTGGCGAGGTGTTTGGTACTTTGTCGGTACGAGTAGCGCTTATGCTTACTGCGTCAAAATCAACGCCAAAGCCATGGGCTACTATTTGCGCTATTTTTGTATTAAGCCCTTGGCCCATTTCGGTGCCGCCATGGTTTAAATGTATCGAACCATCGCTATAAACATGCACAAGTGCACCAGCTTGGTTTAAGTGCTGTACGGTAAACGATATACCGTATTTTACCGGCGTCATCGCAAGGCCTTTTTTTATAATAGGCGATGATGCATTAAAGGCTTTAATTGCCTTTTTTCGCGCCCAGTAATCACCCGACTCCTCAAGCTGGCTTATCATATCTTTTAAAATATGCTGCTCTACTGTTTGATGATACGGCGTAGTGTCGCGGCCTTTTTTGTATAAATTAAGTTTTCGGATCTCAAGCGGATCTTTACCTAATTTAGCGGCTATGTCGTCCATTATTAGCTCGCCCATGATCATGCCTTGCGGGCCACCAAATCCTCTAAATGCAGTGTGGCTTACGGTGTTTACTTTACAGCGATTCCCTTTAATGGTGGCAGCTGGGTAGTAATACGCGTTATCTGCATGAAACATTGCACGGTCGACAATGGCATCAGATAAATCAGGTGAATAACCACAAAACCCATTTACGGTTACATCAGCGCCTTCAATTAGGCCATTTTCGTCAAACCCTACATGGTATTGGTTATAAAATGGGTGGCGTTTACCGGTAAGTTTAAAGTCGTCACTGCGGGCTAGGCGCATTTTAACGGCGCAGCCAAGGTGGTAAACTGCAAGCGCTGCAAGGCAAGCCCAAGGCGCGCCTTGAGTTTCTTTACCGCCAAAGGCTCCGCCCATACGGCGGGTTTCTACGTTTACAAAGCTAAATGGCTTTTTTAAAACTTTAGCAACTAAGTGCTGCACCTCTGTTGGGTGCTGCGTAGAACATTGCACATGAATCCCGCCATCGTTGTCGGGCTGAGCAAGTGCTATTTGCCCCTCAAGGTAAAAGTGTTCTTGCCCGCCTATGTGTATTTCACCTTTAAGTTGGTGGGCTGCATTATTTATGGCTTGCTCGCTATTACCGCGGTTAAGTGAGTGTGGCGGCCTTACCCAGTGCTCTTTTTTAATCGCTTCTTTAATATCAAGTATGGGGGTGGTTTGCTCGCACTCTATAACCACTAGGCGAGCAGCGCGGCGCGCAATGGCGTAGCATTTGGCAACCACTACTAGCACAGGTTGTCCGTGGTATTGAATTTCGTGATTGGTTAATAGCACATCCCCAGGGAATACTGGGCCAATATCAAGCTTACCGGGTACATCATCGGCCGATAAAATACGCTTAACGCCTGCCACTTCAAGCGCTTTACTTGTATCTATTGATTTAATAAAGCCGCTGGTAATAGGCGCAAGCACAGGGTAGGCGTGCAAGCAGCCATGGGGCTCTGGGTTATCGTCGGCGTAGTTTGCATGGCCACATACTTGCTTTATTGCGCTTTCGTGATACTTAGATTGGCCAACACTTCCACCTTGGGCTTTTAGTTTATCCATTTCAAAGTGACGCATGTGAAATCCTCGTAATGGCAATGTTGTTATTATTTTTACTGCTTGGCTGTGCACCGCAAAACTCAATACCAATACGCTGTAGCAAGTTTTTGCTTACCGTAGTGCGGTAATGCGCGCTGCTGCGTACATCGCTCATGGGAGCAAAGTCATCATTTATAGCACTAGCGGCATCTATAAAGGTGCTTACTTGCAAGGGTTGAGCATTAAGCTTTTGCTCTATGTGCGCGGCGCGTTTGGGTATTGCGGCCATGCCGCCCATGGCGCAGCGGGCATTGCTAATTACGCCTTGCGTTTGCTCTATAGCCAGCACTAAACACACAGTAGATATATCATCTTCAAAGCGTTTTGAAATTTTATGACACGCAAGCTTTAACGAGTCTGGGCGTTTAGGTACGGTAATTTTGCTAATGACTTCATCGCTTTTAATGACTGTCTTTTTGTAATCAACAAAGTAGTCGGCCACGTTTATTGTACGTGTGCCTGCTGCGCTTAATAAATCTAAAGTGGCATTAAGTGCAATGAGTAAAGGGGCTGGATCGCCGATTGGAGAGGCGTTTCCTATGCTGCCACCTAAGGTGCCACTGTTACGTACTTGGTTAGAGCCAAGGCGTTCAAACAGCTCTTTAGACTCAGGGTAGTAATCGTAAAAAGCGTCTACAAACTGGCTGTAAGGGAGTGCTGCACCAATATGTAGCTCGCCGCTGTTATCGGTTAAAGTGCACAGCTCACTGGTTTGGCTAAGCGATATAATAATATCGGGCAATAGCATGTTTTGGCTAAGCTCAATGGCAAAGTCGGTGCCACCAGCAACCAAGTGTGCCTGCGGGTAACGCGCTTTAAGCTCAACAAGTTGCGCTGCACTTTGCGGTAAATAAAACGTACGAGAGCCATTTTTTAAACAAGGAATGTCATCACCTATATTTAGTGATGCCTTAAATTGTGCCGCCATGGCAGAGTAAGGCTCATTTTTACGCTCGTAGCTATAAGCTTTTTCAACTGCAAGTAAAATAGGGCTGTAACCCGTACAACGACATAAATTACCCCCTAGCGCATGAATAGCGGCTTTTTTACCTGGGTAACTCGGGTTATTAATATAAAGCGCCAACATGCTCATTATTATACCAGGGGTACAAAAACCACATTGCGAACCATGGCACTCAACCAACGCGCGTTGCACCGGATGTAAATCGTTAAGTGTAGGGTAAAGCCCTGTTGTTACAGCCTCTACGGTTACTATGTGTTTTGCGTGTGCATTACCTAATAAAAGCAGGCAGCTATTCATGGTTTTATAGTGCCAAACTGGCTCACCGTTTAAATTTAGTTTTTCTTCGCCAATTAAAATTGTGCATGCGCCACAATCGCCTGTTGCACACCCTTCTTTGGTGCCCATTTTCCCTTTTTTGGTGCGAAGCCAGTCCAAAATGGTGAGATTCGGCGCGCATTCTTCTACTTCTATTGGCGTGTCATTTAATAAAAACGTAATCACACAGACCCCCTTAACTTTTATAAAGCCCTGATATGTAAAGGCTTGGCGTATATTTTTTCTTGTTGTTTTTAAGCAGGTAAGAAAAAAACTTTTTCATCTTGGTAAGTTAATTGCAGATACCATGCCATTGTTGACCGCTTGGTCAGCTAAGTTTCTAGGCTAGCTTATTTAACCAACAAGCACAAAGAAAGGTTTAAATAATGGACAATAAATACCGCCTTACTATGCAGGGAATGACAAAGCAGTACCCCGGATGTATAGCCAACGACGGCGTAACAATAAAAATAAAACATGGTGAGGTACATGCCCTGCTTGGTGAAAACGGCGCGGGTAAAAGCACGTTAATGAAAATGCTTTACGGTGTAGTTAAACCTGACCAAGGGGACATGTTTTTTAACGGTCGTAAAATGGACATAAAAGAACCCGCCGATGCCCGCGAATTAGGCATAGGTATGGTGTTTCAGCATTTTTCGTTATTTGAAACCCTAACAGTTGCGCAAAATATCGCGTTAGCGCTGGGCGATTTAGCAGGGCATAGCAGCACACTTGCCAGCAGAATTAGTAAAACATCGGCTAGGTACGGCATGCCGCTGGACCCGCATAGGTTAGTGTCTACGCTTTCAACGGGCGAGCGCCAACGAGTAGAAATAGTCAGGTGTTTATTATTAGATATTCAACTGCTTATTTTAGATGAACCCACCTCGGTACTCACTCCGCAAGAAGTAGACGCACTGTTTAAGACCCTGCATTCGCTTAAAAAAGAAGGCTGCTCGGTGCTGTTTATTAGCCATAAGTTGCATGAAGTTATTGCGCTTTGCGACAGCGCCACTATTTTGCGCGCCGGCAAGGTAAGTGGGCATTGCATTCCTAAAAACGAAACCAGCGAATCAATAGCTCGCTTAATGGTAGGCGACAGCACCCCAATAAGTAACCAAACGCGCAGAGCGACTGGCACAGGTGATTTTTTAACAGTCGATAACTTATCAACCAGTGCGCAGGCGTTATTTGATATTGCGCTTAAAAACGTGAACTTTGCCGTACAACAAGGGGAAATAGTCGGTATTGCAGGGGTTGCCGGTAATGGGCAAGAAGAGCTATTAAAAGCGCTTTCGGGAGAGGAGCCACAAAAAAATAGCAATGCAATAAAATTTAAAAATACCGCTGTTGATGCGTTATGCCCTCTAAAAAGGCGCAGGCTTGGGCTTGCATGCGTACCCGAGGACAGGCTAGGGCGCGGCGCAGTACCCGATATGGATTTAGCGCAGAATGCACTTCTTACCAGTTTTGATAGTGGTTTAGTTAAAAAAGGCTTTTTAGTAAAACAAAAAATTAGCCAACTCGCCGACAAAATCATTAAAAAATACAACGTAAAAACCCCCAGCAACCGTACTCACGCAGCAAGCCTTTCGGGCGGCAATTTGCAAAAGTTTATTATTGGCCGAGAGGTTGAGCAAAACCCACAATTGCTGGTTATGTCGCACCCTACTTGGGGTGTAGATATTGGCGCGCAAGTTGCCATTCACGAGGCAATTTTAACGCTGCGCGACGAAGGCTGTGCAGTACTGGTTATTTCAGAAGATTTAGACGAGCTCTATAAAATTTGTGACCGTATTGGCGCAATTTGCGATGGCAAACTATCGCCTATTTTAAATACCGACTGTGTACCACTTGTGCAATTAGGGCAGTGGATGGCGGGCGATTTTAATCACGACACTAAAAGCAACACAGCAAAAATAACACCGCAAGGAGCGCTGGCATGATAAAGCTTGAATCCCGCGTAGAGCGCTCAAACACATGGAGTTATCTCTCTCCTGTTTTAGCCATTTTACTCACTTTAATAACAGGTTATGTGGTGTTTGCCTTATTAGGGCACGACCCGATTAATGCCTTATATACCTTACTCATAGCGCCTATTTCTGACTGGTACGGCGTTACCGAGCTATTAGTAATGACCATTCCAATTTTATTATGTGCCTATGGTTTAGCGCTGTGTTACAGGGCGTCGGTGTGGAATATAGGTGCTGAAGGGCAGCTACTTATTGGCGGCGTATGCGCCAGTGCCGTAGCTGTTAACTTTGTTGACTCTACAAGTTCCTTTGCCTTAGGGCTTACATTACTTGCAGGTATTGCCGGTGGCATGTTGTGGGCAGGCTTAGCTGCCTTTATGAAATTACGTTTAAACACCAACGAAATTTTAGTCACCATTATGCTCAATTACATTGCCGTTAATGTGTTGCTGTGGTCAGTACACGGGCCATTAAAAGACCCATACGGCTATAACTTTCCTGAAAGCGCCTTATTTGGCGATAGCACCTTACTACCGGTTTTATTTGATGGTACTCGCCTTCATTTAGGGCTTGCATTTGCGCTATTAGCGCTGTGTGCCACATGGGTGTTTATTAGTAAAACCTTTGTGGGTTTTCAAATACAAGTACTTGGGCTTGATGCATCGGCGGCCAAAATGGCGGGCTATAAACGTGCGCTTTTAATTGCTGGTGTATTGGTAATAAGTGGCGGGTTAGCTGGGCTTGCAGGGGCTGGCGAGGTGGCTGGGCCTATAGGGCAATTAGTGCCGCAAATATCACCCGGTTATGGTTATGCCGCAATTATTGTGGCTTTTTTAGGGCGCTTACATCCGCTTGGGATCACCTTAGCAGGGCTGTTAATGGGGCTTATTTATATGGGCGGCGAAATGGCGCAAATAGAAATTGGCCTACCCAATGCCATTACTGGCATTTTTCAGGGCTTAATGCTGTTTTATTTACTCTCGTGCGATGTGCTTATTGGTTATCGCATTAAATTGTTACTGCCATTTAAACAACAAAAAACGCAGCTAACACCCATCGCACAGGAATCTTAAACATGGATTTAGAGGTATTCACAAATATTTTATACGCCACTATTCGCACCGGCACGCCTTTATTGCTGGTGGCTCTAGGTGAAATGGTATGTGAGAAAAGCGGCACACTTAACCTGGGGCAAGAGGGCATGATGCTATTAGGCGCGGTGGCTGGGTTTATAACCATGTACCAATGCGACAACCTCTTTATAGGCTTTAGCGTGGCTGCGTTTGTGGGGGTTATGGCGTCGTTAGTATTTGCGTTTGTAGCACTTAATTTAAATGCTAGCCAAGTGGCTGCCGGGTTAGCGCTAACTATTTTTGGAACGGGCTTGTCGGCATTTTTAGGTGTTGATTACGAGGGCAAAACCATTAATGCCTTACCTACTTTAGCAATTGCAGGGTTTGAGCATATTCCGCTACTGGGCAAAGCGCTGTTTTCGCAAGATGCCATTGTGTATTTAAGTTGGGCATTAGTACTTGGTGCTTATTTATTTTTTAAATACCACAGGGCAGGGCTTGCGGTACGCGCCATTGGTGAAAACCCAGGCGTTGGTAATAACTTAGGCTTGCCTGTAATGCGTACTCGCTATTTAGCCGTTATGTTTGGCGGCGCAATGGCGGGTATTGCAGGGGCGTACCTATCGCTTGCTTACACACCCCTTTGGACACAAAACATGACCTCGGGACGTGGCTGGATAGCACTGGCTTTAGTGGTATTTGCAAGTTGGCGAATTGAGCGGGTAATGCTAGGCGCTTATTTATTTGGTTTTGCCAGCATTATGCACTTAGTGGCACAGGCGCTTGGCTTAGCGGTGGATTCTAATTTACTGGCCATGCTGCCTTATGGTGCAACGCTTATAGTACTGATTATGCTAAGTAAAAATAAACAAAAACTAAAAATGTACGAACCCATGTGGCTAGGTAAGCCTTGGCATAAGGGCCATTAAAATTTTATACAAAGAGTAACAATAAGCCTTCAACAGGATATTAAAAATACAACACGGAGAATAACAATGAAAAAACTAATAACAGCGCTTGGCGTAGCACTTAGCTTAGGGTTAAGCGCGAGTGCAATGGCAAAAGACAACGTAAAAGTAGGGTTTGTATATGTAAGCCCGATTGGCGAAGCTGGTTGGACTTACACCCACGATGTAAGCCGCCGCTACCTAGAGGATAAATTTGGCGAAAAAATAAAAACCACCTTTGTAGAAAGCGTGCCAGAGGGCGCCGATGCAGAGCGAGTTATTACACAACTAGCCAAAAGCGGGCACGATTTAATATTTACCACCTCGTTTGGCTACATGAACCCGACCATTAAAGTGGCTAAACGTTTTCCTAACGTAAAGTTTGAGCATGCAACAGGTTATAAACGCGCTAAAAATGTGGGCACTTATTTTGACCGTATTTACGAAGGGCGCTACTTAACCGGTGTTATTGCTGGGCACATGAGTAAATCTGACAGTATTGGCTATATTGCCGCGTTTCCTATTCCTGAGGTAATACGCGGTATTAACGCGTTTACTTTAGGCCTGCGCTCAGTAAAACCTAACGCAAAAGTAAAAGTAGTGTGGGTTAATAGCTGGTTTGATCCTGGTAAAGAGCGCGAAGCTGCCGACAGTTTAATCGACCAAGGTGTTGATATTATTACTCAACACACCGACTCACCTGCGCCACTTCAAGCCGCAGAAGCCGCCGGAATATACGCCATTGGTTACCACTCAGATATGAGCGGCTATGGTAAAAAAGCGCACCTTACGGCGCCTGTTCATCATTGGGATGAGTTTTACGCCGAGCGCGTGCAGCAAGTGCTTGATGATAAATGGGAATCGCAAAATGTATGGAAAGGCATAGATGCCGGTATGACCCGCTTAGCGCCGCTGAGTAAAGACATTCCTGCCAATGTTGTTGCAGAGGTAGAGGCGATTAAAACCAAAATTGCCAACGGTGAGTTTCATCCATTTAGTGGCCCAATTAACAATCAGCAAGGTGAGCTGGTAACTAAAGCGGGGCAAACAATTGATGATAAAACCTTACTGGGTATGGACTTTTATGTAGAGGGTGTTGAAGGGCAGCTTAAATAAGCGCCACTGTATTTAAATTAAAACCTGGGCAAGGCATTTATACCTTGCCCATATTAAAGCGCTAAAAGGATGTTGACTATGTCAAACCAAGAAGCAATCTCAGAAGACATAATTTACGCAGTAGATGATAAACCAGGGCTGACCGAATCCTTTTTCGCTGCCCTGCAACATGTACTGGCAAGTTTTGTAGGTATTATTACGCCCACGCTTATTATTGGTGGCGTGTTGGGGCTTGGGAGCGAAATACCATATTTAATTAGTATGGCGTTGTTTGTATCGGGGGTTGGTACATTTATTCAGGCTCGCCGTGTGGGGCCAATTGGTTCAGGGCTTATTTGCGTACAAGGCACCAGCTTTGCGTTTTTAGGCACCATTTTGGCAACCGGTTTTACCGTAAAAGCCACTGGAGGCGGAATCGATGAAGTACTTGCCACCATTTTTGCTGTGTGTTTTTTAGCAGCCTTTGTAGAGATATTTATTAGCTTTTTTATAGAAAAGCTTGGCAAAGTAATTAAGCCTGTAGTGACCGGTGTGGTGATCACCACCATTGGGGTTTACCTCATTAAAGTAGGTATGACCGACATAGGCGGCGGGCAATGGTTATTAACTAATATGCCTGAAAAGTTTGCCTCGCCAAGCAACTTAATTGTGGGTTTTTCGGTGGTGGCGCTGGTGGTATTACTAAATGCTAGCAAAAATCAGTGGGTAAGGCTTACCGCTGTAACTGTATTTAATTAGTGCTACTAAATGGGGCGTTAATGAATCTTAAATGATAAATATTGTCAATAGAATTGATAATAAAAGGTGCTTAAAATTGACAGCTTATAGAAACATACCCGCCAAGATTCGTACAGATCCAGCAGTGTTAGAACACGTTTATAAAAAGTACAAAGTTGACAGTGAAAATAAGGCTGGTCATTCTGAAAGTTTTATCCGAAAAATGGGTAAATGCTATGTTCCTATTAAAGACTGTAAACAAGCTTACCCTAGTATCTCTTTGTACCCTTTCTACAAAAAACACAACAAAATAGAAAATCTAAATAGAAAGTATATTAACAGTGCGTACCAATATTATACACATCGGGTTACGTTTTCTATATATAACGTAACAAAACCATTAAACGATAATAACATGCAAGTACACCATATTTGCAGTAATACAAAATGCTGTCGTCCGAGTCATTTAGCATTGATCAGTGTTGCCGACAATCAAAGAGAGAAACTTACTCGAATAGTAGATCAAGCAACCATTGATTTTAATGATACTAGAAATGAGATTTTTAATATTAATAAATTATCTGGAATAGATCACAATGTTGGGAATAGTGCAATGAACTTTGATTTTGATAGTGGGGAATATACACAAGTAGATGATCTTAATGATTGGAATGGGGAATATTGATAAATCCTTATATTGAATTGAATATAAGACTTTTTGTATGCAAAAAGTCTGAACAACTATACACAACTATTAATCAACAAAAGGAAGGAAAATCAATTAATAGTCGTGCATGTTGTGAGAGATAAGCGCCATTATTTAGGACAATTTGGAGAGTTAATGGCGCTATACATGAATATTTTATAAATTATGCACTCAAATATTGCACTAATCTATATTTTATGATGCTCGGTAACTTTTGTTTAGTATCAAGGAACTTTAACCAATGTTCCGCATGTTTTATTTGTAGTGTTAACATTGAATGGAATCTGAATATAAACTCTGGTTCTTCAATTGCTAGAAAAATTAGGCCACGAATTGCGCCAGCTTGTGTTTGATGCTGCCCTAAATCTTTAATTGATGCTGATTCAAAAGTAACAAGGTCAGTTTTAAGATGATGTACAATGACTTCAATTATTGCATTATTAATTGCTGGATCAATCTTCACTATTCCGAATGATTGTAAGATCTTCTTTAATTCGTCATGTTGTAAGTTAATTTCTCCTTTAGATAGTGTTTGCATTTTGTTTTACCTGTTAATGTGTGAGTGAGTTTAAATAAATTATCGTTTTTTCAACGTTTTAAATAGTATGTCGATCTGTTTTTGAATAGTTGCTAACTGTTCTGAATCTTTAACCTTTCTTGCTTCATTCTTCAATCTATTCAGTGAGATGTTAAATTCTCTAAAATCCTTAAATGTCATTACTTTTTTTGTTTTTTGTTCATTCATTTTGTTTACCATTCGTTGTAGTGTGTTGATGATGATTCATGTTCAAAACCAACATCTATGTATTGTTCTATAGCTTGATTTTGATTTTCTATAATATTGTGTCTTGCTTCTTCTAAATCGTTTAGGATAATTGCAGAATAATAAGCAACTGGATCATCAATTCCTAAACCATCCTTTAATACTTGTTTTTCAGAATCGGTAACATAAACAAGGTTTGATTCAAGATTTAATAAAAGTGCATTCATAGCCGTATTTAACTTATCGCTGTTCGTTAACCGTTTAACTGCTTTTTCTGTATCTTTGCTTATTCTAAAAGAAACCGTCTTTGATTTTAGTTCGTCAGGTTTCTTTTTTGGTCTTCCCATTTTTTTCATAATGCAACCTTTTTTGTTTTTCTTCTTACACTATTATTTATGTACTTTTTTTCTGGTGCTTTTAATTGTTCCACTTTGTAGCAATTATGAATTTATATTTTTGAATGTATGTGGTTCGTTTAGGGCATACTTTATGAACCTTGTTTAAAATATTAAAAAATAGTTCATTTAGGGTTTATTTGTAATAAATGAACCGTTATCATTTAGACTCTTAGAAGTTAAACGAACGATTAAGGGGTAATTATGGAAAATAAAGGTTTAGTGTTTGGTTATGCGAGGGTATCAACGAAAGGTCAAGATTTAACTGTACAATTATCAAAGTTGTCAGAGCATGGTGTGGATCGTGTTTATAGTGAAAAACTAAGTGGTAAAAATAAGAATCGTCCTGAACTTGAAAAAATGATTGAACAACTTCGCACAGGGGATACAGTAGTAATAACAAAAATTGACAGACTAGCTAGAAACATGAGGGACTTTCAAAATATTGTACATGAACTAACTGAACGTGGAGTAACGCTTAAAATTTTGGATCAGATGATTGATACATCATCTGCACAAGATAAACTTTTTATGAACATGCTATCTATGTTCGCTGAGTTTGAACGCACAATGATTTTAGAGCGTCAACGTGAGGGAATAGAACATGCAAAATCTAAAGGAGTCTATAAAGGTCGTAAACCAATTAGTGAAGATAAGAAAGCACAAGTTTTAGAATTGGCTGCTAATGATGTGAAAAAATCAGAGATTCAAAAAGTAACTGGCGTAGGTAAAACTAGTATTTTTAAAATATTAAAGGAAAGTCAAGAAAAAAACCCTAACCATAATTAAATGTGGATAGGGTTTTTTGCGTTCAATAAATGGACTTATAAAACATTTATCGAGCTATTCTGATGATGAATCAGACAAAGCAATAGTTGATGAAGATGAAAAACTATCGCTGAGTATTTTTTACATTAACAATTATATTAAAGAGAAAATATATTTCTTATAGTATTATTTATGGTCTTAAAATTCGCTAAAACTTAAAAACTTCTAGATAAAGAAGGAAGTCCAAACAATGTTTGTTAGGTTTTACGATACTACTTACATAGAGCAAGTCCTTTATCTAAAATGGGACCAATATTGACCTTTGTAGGTGTTCCCATAAGCTTTATTACTTCCTCCACAGATTTACCTTCTGATTTAGAAAGCTGTTTAGCCATTTGATAAAAACTTGGATCTTCTTTCCATATTGGTTCAATAGCAGAATAACCTTCTTGCTGTGCTACACCATTGAGAGCATATTCATTTTCATCTGTAATGAGTACTACAGCACTATTGATACACTTTAAACGACCTTCTGTAATCGTAAAAGGCCATTCAGAACCAAATTCTTGCTGTGTTACTTCAACGTCAGGTTGTGAGGGTGAACAAGCAGTAAGAAGTACCGCTAATGGTAAAGCGATTAACTTTAAAGATGTATGCATTTTAAATTCCTTTTGTATACCTGAAAATGAAAAGAAGCTTTCTATTAAGACATAGCAAAGCTTCTTATGAAAATAACCAAATAACTAGTTATATCAATTTTCAAACTTAGCTACAGCATCTAATATCTGTTTAACTTGGTAATCTTTTACTTTAATAACTTTCGAGCGAGTACCTTGGACTTTAACTTCGAAACCTTGTTTATGAGATTCATAGAAGGAGTAAGGTAAACTAATGCCAATGGTTTCAGTTAAACTACAGCCACCTAAAAGCTTTGAAGTAGAACAATCTATGTCAGTGTCAATTTTCGTAATCTCAGTTACTAAACCAGTTTCAGTAAAAGCTTTCTCTAAATGTCCCCATTTATCTAAGAAGTGAACATCTGCATAGATTTGGATTTCCTTTGGCTTATCCGCACCGTTATTTTTAACCCATGTACGTAGCATTAGATTTTTATCAAATGTTGACTCAATTTTACTTATTTTAGTAAATTTATCGTAAGTGACTTTAGCTTCTGGTGCGCTAAATTTCGAGAAGTTATTTGAGCCTAATAAATCAGAATAATTATCTGCTGTAAATTCTCCACCATCAGCTAGACGCAAGTTTCTAACTGTTAAGTCAATGTATTGACCTCTTTCTAACCAATAAACCTTACATGATTCAGTAATAATTTTTACATCAGAAGCATTTTGATATTCGTACCTTTCTCCATCAATAATCTTATTATCTTTCTTCAAACGGCTATTAGGTTTACCAGAAGCGTGATAATAGAATTTATTTTTAAGTTCTGTTGAGGTTATTTTGAACTTCTCAGTCGCTAATGGTGTAAAGTAGCTAGGATTATAAAATTGTTTTTCACTAATAGAAGCCGCATCTGACGAAAACATATTTGTAATATATTTCATTTGATAGTCAGGTGCTTTGATGTATTCGGCTGAATTAATACTTTCGTAGCCGCAATCTATAACACCATTATCAAGTTTACTACCAACAGTTTCGGGAGAGCTTGATGTTGTTTGACAACCAGTTAGGCTAGCTGCAATTAGAAGTATGGAAAGTGGTTTGTTCATTATTAGTCCTTTATTTTAGATTTAGTCCTTTAGGTTTAATAGCTTAACATAGTTAATTCAACGCTATAAACAATTTTTAAAAATACCAGAATGTTTGAAGATATATTACTTCTTTGTAACGTTTAGACCTTTGTTTAAATCTTTCACAACTTCTCTATAGTACTGCTCTTTTAACTTTTTACGTTCCTCTAACTCTATTTTTTTCTTAGGTAACATATCACTTGGATCACAATACTCTGATGCTTCTAGCGGAGGTAATCCCGCCAATTTTCTAAGCTTTCTTGCTATTTCTAATGCTTGAAGACCTAACTCAGTATAATGAAAATAACGAGCATCGAACCCTCTATCATAAGTTGGTTGATCATCATGATCAAAAGTGGCTGTTATTATTTCATTCGCATTTTCTATTTTATTTGGGAAATTAAGGATTTCATACATCAATTTGTGGGGTAGTGATTTCCATTCAACATCTAAGCTGTAAGGGTCAAAACATGGTGGTTCAACTTGAATACGCGCACAGCCGTTTTCATCATACTGACCACAAACCGTTCCGTTATCATTAATCACATCTATACAGCCATATATAAAACGGTCTAGCTCACAAACTACCCGAATAGAAAGGTATTCATATTCTTTCTTACGTTTTAAGTATTGAAGAAACCAATCTTTAAATATGCCCAAAACAAAACCAAGACAAACACCTATTAATCCAAATGTGGCTTTATCCATAAATTTTTAAATCCTTTTATGTCGCAAAGTAAAATACCTGAACGCTTCCGAGAGCGTCCAGATATAGGTATGTACAAAAATTAACAAATGGTTATTTAACTTTTACCAAATCACAATATAACTTTATTAAGCGGCAGACTACAGTAGTCACACCAGTCAAAATAATTACTATTTGCTGTACTTCTAATAGTGAAATGTCCATTGGACTATCCTCATTAGTGTTATAATTTGAGTAAACACCAACTGGTCGGATGTGTTGCTGAGTAAATAAGTGTTATATTCAGGCCGTCTAAAGAATGAATATAACGTATGCACTCAATATGCATCGTACAGTTAGCACTTATTTGTTTACTCTGTAAGTGCTTTCTACTTTTCAAAAGCATCAATTCTTACTACCTCATTTAAAGTGTTCCTCATCTAAAAACTAGTGTTCAGTATACTATTGTTATTATATCCATAGCAAACGCACTCCCTAATCGTAAGTTATTGATTTTATTGAAGTCGCACTTTAAACCAAAAAATAACCAAAAAATATTTTCAATTATTCTTGACATATACTTAATTTAATATCTGTTGTTTGTAATTTATCATGCAATACAGCTACTAATTATTTTAATAAGTTTATTTTGGAATTTTACGTTTTGTATTTAAGCTTGTTTACTCACACCAGTTTTTAACTTTTTTACCTCCCTCGTACTTTACAGCTAAATTATGCTCTAAAAGTAAGTTTGACAACGATGCACCATCTAAATAAACATCAGCAACTATTCTAAAATATTTCCCTCGTTGAACAGTTTTCAGAACTATAACTTTAGCTTCTCTTAATTTTTGAACTGTGAATTGCTTTGCTTTTTTAGCTAATATTTTTTCATTTTCACATTTTGCCCTTAACTCAGGCGTGTCGATATTAGCTACTCTAACACTTATATTCTCACCAATAATTCGGGGCATATCACCATCAAGATTAACTCGAAATGTATCTCCATCGTAAATACTTACAATTTCAAATACGTTCAAATCCCCATAAGTTTTTGCTACAGACAATGGTACGAATAGAAGAGTTAAAATGAAAATAATGTATTTCATAGTGTATGCTTGATTAAAAATTATTAATTGGTAAGAATATAGCATTGTACAAAAATAGTTATGCATGGATCGCTTAAAACTAATCAAACTTGCCTGAATATTATTAGTCACTTTAGCTCCTCCATAATTAAGCTTTTCCAGGTCTAAATCAGTCTAACTTTAAAATAATTAAGGAAAATTAAATGGCATTAGTTAAATGTAAAGAGTGTGGTGAAGAGGTTAGCAATAAAGCTAAATCTTGCCCCAAGTGTGGTGCAAAAGCCCCTAAGAAAACATCATTACTCACATGGCTTGTTCTAATCCTAATAATTCTAGGTATTTATACATCAAGTCAATCAACAGATAGCGCAACTAAATCACCTGCAAAAGTAAGTAGTTCAGAAAAAAATGAAACTATAAAATCTGAAAAAGTAAAAAAAGCAGCGCCACCCAAGCCAGTTTGGGTTACGTCAGTTTCAAAAGATGAGATGACAGGAGAATTTACTGCTTTCGCACATTCGCCTAGATCTTATCCATCGAAAAAAATGGGATTTCCATACCACGATGTTTATAGTTATATGGGCGTGGGTTGCAGTGCTGGTAAAGAATGGGTGTATTTAGGTTTTAATGAAGCCCCAAATTTATCAAAAGATACTACAAAAAGTGGTTACAACTTAATTAAAACACGTATTAAGTGGAACGATAATGTTGAGGACATTTCACTTACCCAAGATTGGGGCGCAAAGTTTTTACATTTTGAAGATGACTCTGTAGTAACTTCAAAAATAGAAGCTTCTAGTACAGCGCTTGTTGAACTTCAATGGCATGGTGAGCAAGCTACATATTTCAAATATTCTCTTAGTGGTTCATCAAAAGCGATCTCTGAAATTAGGGATAAATGTTCTAAAAATAAATAAGCGCTAAAGATTTTTAATAGTGTGATATGAGTTGTATCACACTATTAAATTTAAGCTGTATTAGTTCAGGAACTTGACCGAAGTTAATATTTTACCCAAAGTTGATTAATTGTGAATTATCAATTTTTTTAAATTCTATTGGTTGCTCAATTACAGGATCATTAGCTGCATCTTGGTTAAATAGTTCATCATAAATCTTGTTGTTATCAATTGACTCATTATTACTGTCATTAATACCCGTTAATAACGTTAATTCATGTGAGTCACTAGCAATACTATCCTCATCAAAACTTACACCAATTAAATCCCCATCAATCCCTTCTGGTATTTCGGTGTAAGTTTTTGCATCATTGATTGACGCTTTAAAAGCATCAACCAAATTATTAACCATTTTATTTTTATTTTTTGTGCTACTTTCATTAACAAACGCATTAATAAAGTCACCATCATAAAACTTCAATAAATCATCAATAGATAATGAATTGTCTATTGCATCAACTTTCTTTTTAATAGCTCTACGAGTATTTTTAGTTTTTGCATCCATAGCTTTATCACCAGAAAGAGGGCGAACACCACGTTTACCGTTTTCAAAAGATTTAGAAACGTTTTCATCTAAACATTTAGTATTTAATTTAACACCAGTTTCTAAAAATATTTGATTAACAATAGCTTCAGCGTGAGCTTTATTAGGAACAACTATATCGCATACACGATCATCAATTTCGTAACGTAACACACCACGAAAAAACGCCTGTAAAAGTAAGTTAATCTGAATCCAGTTTTCAAGTTCGTCTGCGCCTAAACCTTGTATTTCATCTGTAGTTAATTTTACGTCAATAGGTAGATCACAACGGAACAGACCTAAAATTAAATCGTTTTCTTTTAAATCATTTCTACCTTTTGTATTAGCTGGAACACTTGTTAAATCAAAATGGTGTTCAAGGTCACGTGCTAGTTCACCATCTTGTAACTGATCATTGTTAACACACAATAAAGCTTTACGACCACCAGCAAATTCTTTCTTGATAGCGTTTGTTATCATAAATCCACGTTCTTTAATGTTGTTCATTTTGGTTTTACTCATGTTGTGTTCAGTAACATAGTAAACAGTTCCCGCACGTTTATTAAAGTTCTTGATCCTAAGTTTCAAGTTTTCTTCTTGATAGTTCACACCAGCTTTAGTTAACAATCTAACAATCGGATTCTCTTGAACTGAGTCACCAATAAAGGTAACACCACGCCCAAAATTAACGAATGTATCAACGTCAATTATTCTTGATTTATAAACGTTGTAGCCCTTGTCTATTTCTGGTTTAAAAGTGTAGAAAATTGCTTTATTGTCAGCATGAATTGTTTTAACTTCCTCAACACGCTTGAACAGTTTTTCAGCATTACCATTCTTTTCATTTTCTACGTAATATTCTAAACCATCTTTGCTAAGACCATTAATTTTATAGCTGTTAGAACGTTTTTCATATTCAAAATAATTTAATAAATCTTTCTTTTGTTGACTAGTCCACAAAGCACCATTCGTATTTAATTTAACAGGTGTTGATAGTCCATCAACATCATCTTTTAATAAATGAACGTTTCTTAAATCTAAGTCAGTTGTATTAACAGTTAAAAAACCTGCAAAAGTCATAAACACGATACCGCCATTTTTTACAAAATCTTTATCGAACCTAAACACGTTATCGAATTGTGACGCTACAGTGCCATATTTTTGTTCTTCGTCTGCTGCATCGCTTGCAAAAATTGTAACTACACGATCTTTGTATGCTTCAAACTCCTTTAAAGATAATTCACCAGTATTAACCAAAGCGGTTAAATGTTTAATAACTTCTTCGTAACGTGAACCCTCAACCCCTCTGCGCATAGAGGCACGATCAGGTAAAATGTAAAGTGAACATGCTTTATCATCAATCATGTCACGAACAGCGTCTTTAGTTGCTTTAAAAGTTTTACCAGTAGCAGGCAAACCAGTCATACAAGTAAGTTTAAGATTTTTAATATCTTTGTTGAATACTAATTCACCTTTCTTTTCCTCCTCAACCTTAACTTTTTTATCAACAAAACTAACAGCACGTAAACAGTAATCAACAAATGCTTTTTTCTCGCTAAGAATATTTAATTCATTCTCTAATTTACCAAAAGCAACTTTGTCAGCACCGTTAAATTCTAATTCTACAACTGGTTTAGCACCGTTAGCTTTAGCACTGTTTAACTTACTCTCTGCTGTCCATGTAGGACGTTTGCTAAAACGTGCCTTAAATAAGTCTAACTCAAGTATAATACGTGAATCATCAACACCCTTAGCAACCATTGAACATGCCATTGAATAAGCTGCACCGTTACCGTCACCAGCATCAAAGCTTTTTGTATTATTGCTAAACTTTTCAATAGTAGATCGAACACGTGCATCAATCATAGAATCACTCAGTTTAAGTTCACTAGCGCCTAACTCACTCATGCTAGAACGAACATTTTTAATCTTATCGTCAATACTCTTAGCTTGTTTATTAACGTTATTGATAAAAGCTAAAGCTTGCTTAATACCATAAACGCTAAAATCATCGTCTAAATGAATGCGTGTATCGTCTGAAACGTAACATAAAGAATTATTGTTAGTAGGTGCTTGATCATAATATTCAACAATACCAGCCGCTTTTAATAAGTCTTTAACCATTATACGGTTCATGTTCATGTGAGCTTTGCGATCACCTTTGAACGCTGCAAACGCTTTGTATGAATCATTGTTAACGTAAAGGTCATTTAACCAAAAACATTTGATACCATCTTTAGACGGTGACACCATCATGAAGAAAGGTTTAGTAGTTAACAAAGCATCCCATACACGATTTAATTCGTTTTTAGGAATATTATCTAAGTCAGCATGAAAAACACCGTTAGCGGTGAAAGTGTTTAAACCCTCGTCTGTTGACTCAATTTTATGAAAACCATTAATTTTAAAACCGTGAGGTGTAAACTTAGGTAAGTATGAATCCTTACTTACTTTTGTTTCGCTAGCAGCTTTAGCTTTTTTATATTCTGCAACTGGTGCATTAAACTTACCCTCTGTAATGGCAGTAATTACACGCACTAGTTGAACACCTTTAATTTTAGTAAAAGAACCGTCTTGAACTGGTGCAAAACCAACGTTAATATTTTTTAATAAATCTTGTTTTTTATCAGTGCTGGTAAGAACGACTTTGGTGAAATTGCCACTAGCTTTGTGTAAAGCATCAATTTTTTCTACATAAATATTACTGTTAGTTTTACTAACAATTGTGTTTTGGAAAGAGCTTTTAACTTGGCCGTTAAGCTCTTTTTTTGTGCCTGTAGAAAATGGAACTTCCATTGATTGAATGTTGTTGTTTAATACTTTCATGGTATTTACCTATTATTATTTAATTTATCCCTCCCTTGTCGGGTAAGTTATAGTTTTAGTGTTGTTGTTAATGGTGGTCACTGTAAATTCTATTTTCACAGTGACCATTATTATTTTTATTATATTAATCCGAGCGCTTTCAAAATCTTGAACTTTTTAGTAACTGTTGACGGTGTTACTTTGTATCTTCGTGCAAGGTCGCTTTTACTAAATCTACCCGTCTTCCAATCGTCTGATAATGATTTTAATACTTCTGGTGTGAATACTGTTTTCATGTTGTTACCTCATTCTATTGTCCTTATACTGACAACCTTATTTTAAAAAAAAGCACTTTTTTGTGCTGATACTAATATATATAAGAGTTTTTTCGTGTTTTACAAAAACCCTTAGAATATTTTTAAATAAGCATTTAAATCAATGGCTTAGAATCAATAATATTTTCCCACTGTACAATTAACAGTCAGTAAACGTTATTTAACCCTGTTTTTTGTGGAATCAACGCAAAATCAAACTGTAAAGGGGGTAAGTAAACACTAACATGCCCGTATTTACTGGGCTGTAGAGCGATAAATAATCCCTTATAATTCATGCGCTTGCCATTTATTATACAGGAGTTGTTGATACATAGGTGAATTATAACAGGTGTATATAACCAAAAGTTATAAAAACAACGAATACTTAATTTTAGACATAAAAAAACCCCTGTGCATTATCACTACACAGGGGTTTTCATTTATTTTTTCTTGGGACAATTCGCAATAAATCCAATAATATTTATCATAAATAATAATGAATTGGTTTCTTTCATTTTATCAATTTAACCTTATGCATAAAAAGCTTGTTTGATTATTCAGACAAGCTTTTTTTATGCATCATACAAACCCTAGTTTATTAATATTCTGTGCCGATTCTAACAATGTTTTACATGCATCTGTATTATCATAAAAATAATCAACGTCTTTATTATAAACTGTTGCTGGTGGTTTCAATTTAATGTTCTTAATAGTAAGTAAATTTGCATCAAGTTTATAATCAAAGCTCACTAGGTTGTACATTAAAATTGGCAATTTTGATGATAGTAACACACTATTTTTAGGTGCATCTACTGAACTTGAGCTATATTCGCTTAACTTTTCAGAGATACCATGAACGATAGATTCTAGTATTAATTGTAACGTGATCGCATTATTTTTTAATTTTGTACTATAAAGAATAGATACTTTTTCCTTATCATTAAAATGAACCTGAATATTCAGGTTGTCTTTTGTATGATAATACTGTTCTAGAATTTTTTCTTTAATCTTCGTGTATTCGTTTAATGCTTTTGAATTAACCTTGCTTTTATACTCTTCATTTTTCTTACAATAATTTTCAAGATAATGTAAAAACTGTCCACTATTCTTTGTTTTAATATTCGTATAATCGTGCTTTGCAATACTCAACATCATTAAATCATTATCAATTAATATTGTGTTTAAGTCTTCTTGTACTTGCTGGTTTTTATTCTTCTTAATCATTTGTTTACCTTTCTTTTTTTGTGTGAGGGAAAATATTCCTTATACAACTATTTATATACTTTTTATTGCTGCTAACTGCTCCACTTATTCAACGTTAAAAAACTGACATAAATAATAATAAGAAGATTATTAATAAAGATAATCAAAGAATAATTAATGATAGGTAACAAAATTATGTTTATTGAAGATGAACAAGAAGTATTAACAACAAAAGCAACACCAAAAAATAATGTTGAAAAAACTATTCATGCACGATTAAAACTGACAGACCGAGAGCGTGAGATTTTACGGTTGTACATGGCAGACAATTTAATTACACGTTCAAACCTAGTGTACAACACGATTATTAAACGTGAACTAGAGAAGATTAATCAAGATTTACAATACGGGTTGTAAAATTATGGATTTATTAAAATTAAGAAGGGACATTGAAACAGGTTTATCGAATATTCTTGAGGGTGAAACACTTTCAAAATCATTGTTAGAGAAAACTATTAACACCATGTTTGAGCGTGTTCTAGATACTCACGAACAAGAAAAATCAAAAGTTTTCAATGCTATGGCAGAAGATTCTAAAACCATTCAAAAACTAGATAGTGAGATTGCAGCACTAGAATTAATGATTAATGAAGAAGAGAATTTATTAAATAAAATGGGTGAATAATGAGTATTTTTACAGAAAGTGGAGAACTTACAGAAGATTTTAAAATTAAGACTCAAGCAATCTTTAATCAACTATGTGAAGAACACGTACTACCAGCAATCAATGAAGACATTAAAAGTATTCAACACGTTTTTATTAATGAAGATGTAGAAAGCAGAAAAGATAAAATCAAAGAGTTAAAGAAAAAACTTGATGATAAGATTAAATCTAGACGTGTTTTAAAAACTAAAAATAAAGCTGGTGGAATTCCTACAGATCATGAAAAAACTATTTTACCTGAAAGTGTGAATGAAGGTAAAAAAGTGTGGTTTAAATTATAAAAAATAAAAAGTTAGTATTATGGAAAATGAAAAATTAATAGAACTCTTACACCAATATAAAAATAATCTACAAGAAAAGATTATTTTTTGCGAGCGTTCAAAAGAAACTCTACAACAACTACTCGAAGAATTAGAAAAATTATTAAATGGTGTTGAACATGAACGATAATAAATTAAAACAGATTTATGAATTTTTAAAATCGGAACAAGAAAAATCAACGTTTCTTTCTAAAGATTCTTTACAAGAAGAGATTCAAAAAATACAGAAAATTAAACAACAGATTTTAGAGAGTAATAATAAATTAAATAGGTTTGGCTATGCAGAATAATAAAGGCAAAAAAGAATACATTTTAAATAAAGTTTGTACGTATTTTCAATATGATCTACATGATAATAGTGAAGCTGAACGTGCAATTAAGGCTATCTTACTTGGTTTAAATACTAGTGTAACAGTTGAACAAGTTTGTGAAGAATACGAACACCAATTCGGTAACGATCAACCATGTTTTTTTAATGCATTTAAATTAACAGACATTATTTTAACCCTTACAGAATAGGTTTAATATAATGTACACAAAAAATAATAGATTAAGATTCTATGCAAAAGATGAAACGAATCATGCCAATTTGAACAATCTATACGATCAATATTGTCAAGATTATTCAAAGCAAGCGATTGTTACATTAATATTAAAACGCTATGGCCTAAGATTCGATCATACTGTTTTGAACATTGCAATAGATCAAAAAACATCAAAATATTTGATTTTAGAGCATTTATTTTATTTTCTAAAAGCTCAATTCCGATAGGTAAACAAAATGAATATACACACAAAACCCTTAAACATTCCCATTAATGAATCATTACACTGGTTTACATACCATTATTTAAACATGGTTCGATACAACATGCTTTATTCACTACCAGCGATTCTAGATTTAATGTTAAGCCATTATCAACTAATGAAGAAACAAGATGGTAGCGGTTTTTACACTGTTGAAGACGTATTTACTGCGTATGAAATTACAAAATTTTTGCAACACTCTAAACAAGTAGATCTTAAAATGGTGCATGACAAAATAGTAGCTTTCTTTCATTTAGTGAATAATGATGTTCTGAAAAATGATAAGAAGTTAACCCCTTTAAAACCACTCTACAAGCTATATGATGGCTCGTTGACTTATGAGCAAGTAAAAGATAAAGATGGTACTTTATTGGAGCTAAAAGGATGGAGTGAGTAGTCTAGAGCCTAATCATTAAATAGTTCTAAATTGGGTTTAGACTATTCTTATGTTTAGTATGCTTTTCCATAAAAAATTTGTTAGGTTCACTCACAAACCTAACAAATTGTTTATGGAAAATAAAAGTTTACTAAATTATTTTTGATGACTTGATCTATCTTCAAAAAGCGCTCTTATCGTTATATACCAAACTTAGAGCAAGTTCCCAGTTCTAGCTTAATCTTAGATTAGTAACTTTCATAACTTTCGCATGTTGACCAGATTTTTTTTCTGTCATGCACCCTTATTAATACGCACTCACCACTGAACATTTGTATGTCTTCTAAGATAACATCCTCATGACCTGATGAAGTAAAGCAGCCTTCAGAAATAGTTAAAATATTCTGAGCTAGTAGACTCATTTGTAGATCAAAATAATTATCACTATAGCAATAGAGCGATTCGCTTTTCAAAAAACCTGAACCTCTTTTTATATTATTTTTTGCTTTCTTTTGTCTCTCTTTTAGTAGTGCTAATCGCTTTTCTTCTGCATATTCTTGTTTCTTTAATCGTTCTTCATTCTTAACATGCTTTGCTAATTCATCATTTTGAGCTTTAGCTTTTTTCAACTTATTTTCTTTACTTTTTATTTCACCTTTCAACTTACTAAGAACCATTTCAGATTGAGTATCTACTTTAATTACCGCATTATTTAGGTAATCGATAAAATCTTGATAGCCAGTAAAACCAAAATACGCACTTTTATCTTTAGTCTTCTCTCTTTGTAAGGCATTACCTGCTAGTAGTTGATTTATAGTTTTCGGGCTAGTTCTCTTTGAAAGAAATTCTTTAGATTCTAATCGGTTCAATCCAGACATGAAAGATCTATGAAAAATACTTTTGAATTCAGGACAACTTCTTTTTAATCTTTTTTTTCCTATTCTTCGTGGACTTTCTATATCAGGGAATCTCTCGACAGACCTTTTGATAGAATTTCTTTTATTAATAATAGATTGAAATACGCCAAAACTATTAATATCGCTCAAATTCTGGTCATCTATAAATTCTGCATATTCCAATTGTTTTGATATATGGTTCAAAATGGTAGTAGAAAGCAAAAAAGCTTCATGCTCACAATCAATCCTTTTAGCGTACGAACTTTGAGTGCTAAATAACAAAATCACTGCAACTAAATATTTCACAAAAACTCCTTTTTCATATTTAAAAAGTCAAATATTAACCACTTTTAATTATTGGGCTGGGAATAGTTACTTAATTGAGATATTGAGTAATGCTTTGTACCTCCTGACCCGTCAGAATACTTTTCAGTAATGCTCAACTTATCACCATTTTCTGAAAAAATTATCTTTGAGTCATATTTATCTGTTCGCCACCGCCCAGAATCTGAAGCCCAAATAGCTCTATTACCGTCTAATTTACAACGGTACTTCCAGTGTTTTCCATCTCCTTGGCGTGAGTATGAAAGGAAAACTGTATTATTCTTAAATGAATCAACCTGAATTATTGATGGATCACGCCCCATAGTTGCAGCTATGGTAGCAGTACATATTTGTTCTGTAGTGAATGTTTTTTCACCTGAGCCACACGCTTGCAAAAAAACAGCTGATAAAATTAAAAAACATTTACTTAAAATTCCTTTAATATTCACTTTTATTCCTTGTACGAAAAGTTATTAATTATTCAAGTAACCAATTGTTTTGTAAATTATATTACTTAAAAGTATGAATTTATCTTTACTTTGAATCTATACCTAAATGAGTATAAATATTTCATTACCGTCTATTGTCGCAACTAATTTTGAAAAACCGAGTCTTTCAGCTTCGGATGGTAAGGTTAAACTCTCTCTTTTTGCTCCTCTATCATTACAGTGCATAGGTTGGATAGTATCTACATCAGGATCTAATATTGATAAAACTTCCTCAAATATAGCTTCTTCCAACGAACTGCTGCCCAAGCTATCAAGTACCTCCTCTTTATTTGAAAAATCCGTTATTTTATGTAGCTTCAAGCTACCGACTTTATTTTTAAATTCATATTTAATTTCTATCATTAAGAAAGCTCCAATTTAAATTCAATTAACTAGCTAGCTAACTGAATGGGTGAAAGTATTCGCTGTATTTGTAATATAAGAGATGAAACCTGAAGGAATGGAGTGAATAGTAATACGCTAATTAAGTGTAGCTTAATTTTTGCAGTGCATTCCTTGCAATATTCATCAAAACAAAAAGATAAATTTTAGCGGGCTTTTGATTGTATAAAATAACTTTCTCTACTCTAAGCCACCTTAGCTAATACTATATGCTCATATTTTTATAAAAACAAATACAATATCCTTTGAATAAAGATTCTCCTGCTTAGCTTTATGTCACTTATTCGCGTTAATAATGAAAGAATGGTTTGCTGAAGCTTTTTTAGTTTCCAATCACTCGCAAGGACAGCCCAATATAAAGCGCATAAATATTATTGTGAGGGTGAAAGAGGGTTACAACACAACTTGGTCACTGTCTGTTATTCAAAGTATGTAGCGATTGTTATAACGGTAATGTGCTTATTTGCATTTGCACTACCTGTCTGTTTAAACAACGTGAAGAATAATGAAGTTATTATTTTAGGGAACTATCCAAAAATGAATAAATTAGCTTTGACTGTTGGTGCATAGTTCGCGTCAACGTGTTGTAACCCTTCCTAGAAAAAATGCAAAAAAAAACCTTACCCGAATAATCAAGTAAGGTTCTAAAAATTACTAACAACGTTCAACACTAAAAACAACATTGTGTACTATTATTTATGGTTCATCAAAGATAGGTAATGTACAGTTACTAGCCGTTACCATTGCACTAAACGTGTTAAATCGTTCTTCATTGTGCTTCATGCTTGGCAAGTATAATTTAGTTGTTAAGCCCGACTTAAAAACGATAGTTGCATTGCAGCCAATTTTGCCATCCTTTTGTAAATGAATAGATTTTACAAACTTTTTCAATATTCCATTCACTTTTATTTTATCGTCCTTCGTTGTTAATGGATGATCCACCAGCGTTCGCCACTCTGAAACATCATGTTGTAAAGGTTGTTCATGTTCATTAATAATTGATTCTATTCGCTTAATAGTGGCTTTACACTCTGCAAGATCCGTTAATAATGATTCATCATCCTCAAGAACCATGAACATTTTTTTTAATTTTGATAAACGTTTCTTTTCATCGTCTAAACTACTTTTTAATGAATCTATGTTAACCGTGTCTTGATTATTGTTTAGAATTGTCTCTATTGATACATGATTAAAAAACAGCTTCAAACATGGTTCTATTATGCTTTTATACTTGATTGCACCGTTGAAACACTTCTTACTTTGTGTTGTGACTCCTTGTGTCTTATTCTTACACCTTAAATAATAATCCTCCCTTTGTGAATGGTAAGCCGTCATGGTTGAACCGCATGTACAATAAGTCAGACCATAAAACACGTTTGATATACTTGGGGTCTCTCTTGTTCTACTATCCTTGAACGATTCAGCTACTATTTTAAAATCATTTAATTCTATCGCTGGTGGAAAGTAATCATCTATACACTGTATGATTTTTGTTCTACTTGAATCATAACGTAAAAATTGGCCTATTGCTTGACCTCTTAATAGTAAATGTTTAATCCTGTTTGCACTCACGTTTGCACGTTGTTTTGCACCAAGCTTAATACCATTATCGTTAAGGTGTCTTGCTATTGATAATACTGAATAACCTTGTTTTCTTAGTTCAAAAATTAATCTTAAATTATCTACATAATTGTTTAAAATATATTCACCATCCCTGTAATCTATCCAAAATGGTAAATGATTCGAACATTTTATTTTCTTGTTTGTCAGATTATTTTTGAACGTTTCTTTAATACGTTTGCTTTTCTGTTCACTCTCCATGTTTGCAAGGTGAAGAAAAATAGAGATCGTTAAATCATTACTGAATGAGCTTTTACTTTTCTTGGTTAATAATTCACCTGACATTTTTTGAACAATTAAATCAATGCCAGCTTTGAACATTCGATTTATAAGATCCCTTGAATCGTCAACCTCCATTCGTGTAAGTCTGTCTATACTTTCTAATACTAGTATTGGATTATTAATTAAACCTACTTCACAATCTTTTATAAATTGGCCTAGATTACCCGTAACACTGTTTGCACCTGAAAATGCACTTACACCAGCGTCACTTATTAAGGCTTTAAACTCTGCATTGTATCTTGATTCATAATCTTGAACAGTTTCTAAAATCTTACTCTGTCTATTCAATCCATCTCCTGTAAGTTGTTTCTCTGAACTCACCCTCGTATACACGTATAATGGTCTTTTTTTCATTGTTTTCATTAGATTATGAATACTTAGTTAATATTGCGTGTATTATAACACGTGGTAGCACTAATTAAACACAGCCGTAGTCGTTGCCATGTTAGTAGGGTGGTTACTTGCTCTTATTTTAGGTATAGCCAAATTTCAAATGGGCGAATTTGATTTAATCGCCATGCCATTACCTTTTAAATATGGTTTTAACATTGATTTTGGCGCCATGATTGCCTTTAGCTTTTTATACCTAATTACCGCCATTGAATCCACAGGCGATATAACCGCAAATTGCGCGGTGTCTAAATTACCGGTAAAAGGCGCAAGCTATTTAGCGCGTATACGCGGAGGTATTTTAGGCGATGGGGTTAACTCAATGATTGCTGCCGCATTTAATACGTTTCCTAATACTACTTTTAGCCAAAATAACGGCGTTATTCAGTTAACCGGTGTAGCAAGTAGATACATTGGCCTGTGGATTGGTGTAATTTTGATTATTTTAGGGTTATTTCCGGTGATTGGTGCCGTGCTACAAAATATTCCTAAACCAGTGCTAGGCGGTGCAACGCTTGTTATGTTTGGTACCGTGGCAGCCGCAGGGGTAAAAATTCTTGCAAGCGAAAAAATAAATCGTCGTAGCTTACTTATTATTGCGGTGAGCTTAGGTATGGGGCTAGGGGTAAGCTTTGTGCCCGAAATGTTTATAAATGCGCCTAAGCTGGTAACCGCTATTTTTGGCAGCGCTGTAACGGTATCGGGTTTAACCGCCATCGTTATGACGCTTGTTTTACCAGAAAATTATTCAGCAAGTACAGATCATCTTAACTAGACTAATAAAATTATAACAAAGGGATTAACAATGAAAATTACAACAATTAAAAAATTAGCCTTAGTCAGTGCTATCGCGGTGTGTTCAAGTAGCGTGTCGGCAAAAGAGCTGTGGTCAGATTTTAGTATAACCGCCATGACCGGCGCCGATTACCTCGAGCCGTTCTCGGGGGAGGAAGATGACAGGAGTGTAGTAACCATTGAGCATGCATCGGGGCATACATGGGGCGGTACCTTCTTTTTTATGGATAGATTAAGTAACCCCGATGAAGTATACGGAGAGCTAAACATAAACCCAACGCTTTACAAGCCACAAAACAGTTTTGTTAAAGAGGTGTTTTTAGGCCTACAAACAGAATATGGCTCGGGCGATACCGATCAAAATAACTACTTATTAGGTGGCGGCGTATCGTTAGATGTACCAGGGTTTCAATATTTTAATGTGGCTTATTACCGTCGTTTTCAGGACGATATTGGCATAGAGCGTGAAGATAACAACCAAATAACCGTAACGTGGGGCTATAACAAGGGTAACTTTAGATACGATGGCTTTTTAGATATTGTTGACAGTACTGACACTATGTTTGGTAAAAGTGAAGGCGGTTTTAACTTTACCTCACAACTTAAATACAACATTGCTCCTATGCTTGGCCTAGACACAGGTCGCCTTGATGTAGGTATAGAATACGTATATTGGAAAAATAAGTTTGGTGTAGATGGTCAAACAGAGCACAACCCAAATTTGATGGTTAAATGGCATTTTTAAAACTTTAAGCGTTACAGAATACAAAAAAGGCTGCTAGTTAATGCAGCCTTTTTTGTATTATTAAACGCAATAAAATTGGCTTATTGTTAATAATGACACTGCAGTAACCCACATCTTAATCGGTTAAGTTTTATTGTGATTTAATGAAATGTTAATTGCTGAATGTATTGATAATTGTTATCATTACGTAAAATAACTAATTAAATACCACGTAATGACTCTGAAAAACACTTTAGCTCTGCCTCTAATTGCTGTCGCGCCATTTTACACTTTGGCTAACGCTAACAATGATATAGAAACAATAGTAGTGACCGCCTCTGGCTTTGAACAAACCTTAGCGCAAGCGCCAGCTTCTATTACTTTAATTAGCAAAAAGCAGCTAGAAAACCGCGCTTATAAAGACTTAACCGATGCACTTAACGATGTTGCAGGGGTTACGGTTACCGGTGGTGGCTCGCGACAAGATATAAGCGTGCGTGGCATGCCAGCGCAGTACACTGCTATTTTGGTAGACGGTAAAAAGCAGTCAGGGCGTGAATCACAACCAAGCGGCAGCGGTGGCTTTGAGCAAGATTGGCTGCCACCACTAGACGCTATTGAACGTATTGAAGTTGTGCGTGGGCCTATGTCTACGTTGTATGGGTCGGATGCAATTGGCGGCGTTATTAATGTTATAACCCGTAAAAATTACGACAATTGGCATGCTAATGTTCGCGTAGAAACCACACAGCAAGAAAACAGTAATTCGGGTGATGAATACCAAGGGCAAATATATGCAGCGGGGCCATTAATAAAAGATTTATTAAGCGTTAACCTTTCGGCTCTTTACCAAGAGCGTGAAGAAGATGAAATTGAGCGCGGTTACGGTGAAAAAGAGCTGACAAGTTACAGTGGTACACTGCATTTAACAGCCACCCAGCACGATGTGATATCGCTTGAATACAGCGAACACGATCAAAAACGTATTTCTACCTCGGGACTATCGTTACCTAGTCGAAATAGCTCTAGCGAAACGAACAATAACCGCAGCACGTGGTCGTTAGCACATAAAGGTAGCTATAGTTGGGGCGCTGCGCATTCGTATATTCAACAAGAGTCGGTTGAAAACGAAGGCCGTGAAATAACCATCGAAAATACCTTAGCAAATACGCAGTGGTCAATTGCACTTGAAAACCACCATGTAACATTAGGCGGCGCATTTGAACAAGAAAAGCTTGATGACAAAACAACAAACGCAGCCACTATTACTAAAATAGATAACAAACAATGGTCGCTATTTGCTGAAGATGAGTGGAGCTTACACCCCGATTTTACCATTACCACGGGTTTACGAGTTGATGATAACGAGCAGTTTGATTCGCACTTGAGTCCACGCCTATACGGAGTTTGGAATATTAATGAGGCATGGACCTTTAAATCGGGCGTAGCTACCGGTTACCGAGCGCCAGATTTACGCGAGCTTAGCCCTAATTGGATCCAAAGCAGCCGCGGTGGCGATTTATATGGAAATGCTGACCTAGAGCCCGAAACATCCGTGAGTAAAGAAGCGGCTGTGTATTATGCTAACAGTGATTTTCAAACTAATATCACGGTTTTTCATAATAGCTTTGAAGACAAAATTAACACCGTTTTATGTCCTCTCACAGTGTGTGGTGATGAAACCGACCGCTATAACATCAATATTGATAAAGCGGTGACTTATGGGGCTGAGCTAAATATAGAAACAATGTTAAGTGCAGATATTACCCTTGCAACTAGCTACAGCTATACTTTTTCTGAGCAACGCAGTGGCGACAATAAAGGCCAGCCACTTACGCAAATACCTAAACATTTAGCAACGCTAAATATTAACTGGGATGTAAGCGATAACATTAATACGTGGGCACGTGCTAATTACCGCGGTAAAGAAACCGAAGCAGCCTCTATAACTAGCCGTTTAACCTCAGCCCCTTCTATTGCAACAGCAGATATAGGCAGTGCGTGGCAAGTAAACGGTAACGTTAAAGTTATGTTTGGTATTTACAATATATTTGATAAAGCAACCAGCTACGATGAATACGGCTATGTAGAAGATGGCCGACGCTACTGGCTAGCTATAGATACAAAACTATAAGGGGTGTTTATGCCAAAATTTATATTCTCTGCTGTGGTACTCAGCTTTTTAGCTACGCACCCAGCTATTGCGCAAAATACACAATTAACAGCGCAAGATTATGTCGAAAAAGGAATGCAGTACGCTGATGAGTTTCCGGGGTTAACAAGCCTATGCGATATACAAAACCCGTTACGTGATTTAACAAAGCGTGTTCGCACTAATAATGAAGGTAAAAAGCGCAGTAAAAAGTTGGGTAGTAAACGGCGCTCATCAACGATTGAACCTACACAAGTGTTTGACAACCTTTATTATGTAGGTACTGGTGGAGTGGCAAGTTGGGTAGTTAAAACATCACAAGGGCTTATTGTTATTGATGCGCTAAATAACAACGAACAAGCTAAAAATTACATTGAAAAAGGTTTGCTCACACTAGGCTTAAACCCCGAAGATATTAAGTATTTAATTATTAGCCATGGGCATGGTGATCATTACGGTGGGCAAGAGTACTTAGTTAATAAATACAAACCGCGTGTTGTAATGAGTGAGGTTGAGTGGCGACGCTTAGAACAACCAAAGCTTGATTTTGAAAGCCCACGTTGGGGCAAACGGCCAACAAGAGATATAAGCACAAAAGAGGCAGATACAATTACGCTTGGCGATACTAGCATTGGCGTTTATTTAACGCCTGGACACACCCCTGGCACTATTTCGTTGTTGTTCCCAGTATATGATAACGGCAAAAAACATATGCTAAGCCTGTGGGGAGGGACTGGGCTAAACTATGGGCCTGATATTGAGCGAATTAGCGCTTACAGTGTTGCCGCTAAACGTTTTGGCAATGTGGCAATGCAAGCCGGTGTAGATGTGTTTATATCAAACCACCCTAAACGCGATGGTTCGTTTGAGCGCATAAAGCAACTTAAAAATAGAGCCCCCGAGGCGGCGCATCCATTTGTAATAGGCCAAGAGCAAGCCTCGCATGGTTTTTCTATGTTGAGCGATTGCACTTACGCGCAGGTTTTAAAAATTAAAGGAGAGTAAGGCACTTATTTGCAAAAGTTTTTAATATTAGGGGTTAACCATTTAACCAATGTGTTGTAATTTGGAGTATCTATATTTACTTTTAACGCCAGATTAAAAGGATGAATGATGAAACCCCTCATTTTAATTTTATGCTTGTTTATAAGCTGCTCAGTGTGGGCCGAAACCACTAAAAATATGCCCGTAGCAATAAACTGGTTACAGTTAATTGATGCGGGTGAATACACAAAAAGTTGGCAACAAGCCGATGCGCTATTTAAATCACAATTAAGTAAAGCAAACTGGAAAAGCGCCCTAAACACAGTGCGTGCGCCACTAGGTAAAGTGGCTACGCGAGAACAAATAAGTGCTAATGCATACTCATCTTTACCTGGTGCCCCGCAAGGTAAATACCTTATTGTGCAATTTAAAACGCAATTTTCAGCAAGGCTTGCGGTTGAAACCCTTACATTAAGTAAAAGCAGTGGGCAATGGCGCGCGGTTGGCTATTTTATTAAATAACCAGCGTTCAATACCAATCCGTAATAATACATAATCATTTTCAGGGGCTAAACGTGTCGCTATCTGCGTTAAAAAATTCTCATTTAGAATAACTAAATAGCGAATTTTTTGCCTTGCTATCATCGCGTTTACCCATCCTCAAAATAGATCACTTAATTATGCGGATTGGTATAAGTTAAAAAACTATTTTGCGTATTTATTAATATTAGAAAAAGCCATTAACACATCGCGGGCATAATTAAGCCGCGGGTGAGCAAGCGCCCCTTTACGCCACGCTAAGTACAAATTGTTTTCCGGCCCTTGCGGACCAAGTTTAATTAATCTACCCGATTGAATATCGTCATGACATATATAATCAGGCAGCACGGTATAGCCAACACCGGTTCTTACTATGCCGGCGAGCGCGCGTATGTCGGGGCAGCGGGCAATTATTTTTGACGTACAGCTTTGTTTAAATACAGTATCAAAATACTGGCGTATAAGCGGTAATTGGCTGTCGTAACTGACCACTGGCAGCGTATTTAAAAGTGCTGGCGTAATGGTTTGCCCCTCTAAGCTTTGCGCTAATAAACGGTGCGCCACCAGTACTAGCTCTTCGCTGTCGAGCACTTCAAAGTCGTAAATTTTGTTATCGGGGAGGGAGGCTGTAATAGCCATATCGGCAACGCCGGTGTCGAGCGCTGAATAAATTTGCTCACGATTACCAGGCAGCACGACCACATCAACATTGCCTGCTTGTAACAAATTTGCCAGCTGTGCAGAGGCAACATAACTAATATATTCGGCGGGCCCAGCCAGTGTAATCGTTCCGCTCACATCGTTTGAACGGGTGCGTACAGAGGCGACTTTTTGCTCTATAGCATCAAGGTGATTTGCCACTTGGCCTGCTAAATCGTGGGCGGCATTACTTGGTTCTACGCCTCGGTGACGCCGCTCAAATAACGATTTACCTACCACCGACTCCATTGTTTGTATATGCGCGGTTGCAGCTGGTTGCGACAGCCCCAAATTTTTAGCAGCCCGAGAGATGTTTTTACAACGATATACCTCAACAAAGGTGCGTAATTGTACAAAATAAGACATAAAACATTAGGTATCAGAAATCCGATGGGTAAAGCAAGATTAACTGAATTCTAGTTATTGTAAAGTGCGCGTACACTTGCGCTCGTTCAGTTAGACATTAAACGTTTTCATATTTAATTTATAAAATAGGTAATTAATTACTTGAAAGTTAACTATTAATTCCCATTTTATAAAGCAATGAGCACCAGGGGCTGAGCCCCGTAACCAAGTAGAGTACAAATATGTTAAATTTTGCATTTAAAAACCGCACCGAGATTTTATTCGGCAAAGATCAAATTAATGAGATCGCAAGCCGCGTACCAAGCCAAGGCAAGGTCATGTTTTTATACGGTGGCGGTTCGATCAAAAAGAACGGCGTATATGACGATGTAGTAAATGCACTTGAAGGTGTGGACTTTGTGGAGTTTTCGGGAGTTGAGCCAAACCCAACTTACGAAACACTTTCAAAAGCTGTAGAAATTGTGAAAGAGCAAAACGTTAGCTTTATATTAGCTGTAGGCGGCGGTAGTGTTATCGACGGCGCTAAATACGTAGCGGCAGCAGCAAAATACGAAGGCGACGGCTGGGATATTTTAGTTAATGGCGCAGAAGTAAAAAGTGCATTACCTATTGGCGCGGTATTAACGCTTCCGGCTACAGGCTCAGAAAGCAACGGTAACTCGGTTGTTACCCGTAAAGAAACCCAGCAAAAACGAGCCTTTGGTACGCCAATAGTGCAACCGCAATTTGCCGTGCTTGATCCTACGTATACATTCTCACTGCCAACTCGCCAAATTTCTAACGGTGTAGTTGATGCGTTTGTACATGTTATTGAACAATACTTAACGTACCCAGTTAATGCGCCACTGCAAGACCGTTTTGCTGAAGGCATTTTATCTACGCTAATTGAGCAAGGCCCTAAAGCCCTTGAAAACCCAGAAGATTACGATGTTCGTGCAAACGTAATGTGGTCGGCAACGATGGCACTAAATGGCTTAATTGGCCAAGGCGTACCGCAAGATTGGTCTACGCATATGATTGGCCACGAGCTAACAGCGCTTTATAGCTTAGATCACGCTGTAACACTTGCAATTGTATTACCGCCGCTTATGTTTGTTCAGCAAGAGCAAAAACGCGCTAAAATTATTCAGTTAGGTGAGCGTGTATTTGGCCTTGATATGCAAGACAAAAACGAGCTGATTGATGCAACCATTAAACATACTCAAGACTTTTTTGAGCAAATGGGCATTAAAACAAAACTTGGCGATTACGACCTAGGTGAAGACGCGGTTGAAGCCGTTGCCAACAATCTTGAGCGTAACGGCATGACAGCCCTTGGTGAACATGGCGATATTGACATAGCTAAAGCGAAGAAAATTTTAAGCCTAGCGCTTTAATTTAATTGTTTTTTGAATGGCGCTTTTTAGCGCCATTTTTTATGCTCCAAAAGCTAAATGTTGAGCTAGATTTTTGACATAGATTATTGAATAAATTACTAAAGCTATGCTACTTTGGGTTAAATTACGTAAAGGAATACCCCAAGCATGGATACCCCAATAGACTTTTCTACGTACTCATTAGATGAACTTTACTCCAGCGCAAAAGTCATTGACCGAGAACGCTTTCCTGAGCGCGCAAAAGAAATAGACGAGCTTATAAAAACCCGAGAAGCGCAAGAGCCCGCACACAATGCCGACCTAAAAATAGCGGGAGAAAAAGCATCACGCGGGGACAGGCTTGTTGCTGCTATTATTGACGGCCTATTAGGTATAGCATTTTTTATACCTGTAATAATGTATATCGGTTTTGATAACTTAAGCCAACCAGATCTGGGTTTATCTGCATTTTTATTTGTTTACGGTGTGTTTTCTACGTTAGTGCTTCATGCCTACCTTATGTATCACTGTGGACAAACTATTGGTAAATACTGTATGTCTATTCGTATAGAAAACCTAGACGGCACAAAAGCAAGTTTTATAACTATTTACTTTAAACGCATGTTACCTATGCAGCTGTTATCACTGGTCCCTTCGGTAGGTCAGTTTATTGCTGGTTTTGTTAATCCATCATTTATATTTGGAAAAGATAAACGCTGTTTACATGATCATTTAGCGGGAACAAAAGTAAGTAATATTTAGCATGAGCAATGCTCAGCGAAGGATAATACTTTAAAGGGATTTATGAAAAAACTGACAAGGTACAAAAAAGCACCCAGCGCAAAACTACTTTGGACGCTTGGGTGTAATACGTTCATCGCCGTTATTATTTTATTTTGGGTAGAGGTATTTATTGAACAACCTTTGCTGCATCAATTTTTATACTTATTTGCATTTGTCCTATTGAGGGTATTTTTACAATGGCATTATATGAAAAAAGAACAATGCCATGCGGTTGAAATTGTTGATGGCGAGCTTGAAGTATTAGGTATAACGATCAAAATACATGAACTTGAAGAAGTGTTGTACTGTCAAACTAAGCGTTTTGAGCATATTTTAAGATTTAAATTTAAAAACGCGACATACCATGATATTGAAATAACCGCCCCAGATTTAATTGACGACCTACGTTTTTATTATTTTATGGTAGATAACGGCCTGCCAGTAAAAATGACAGATGATAGTGGCCGTTTTTTTGACGAAGATTAACAGCGTAGCAAGGTGCAGTAATGAGCATACAGGCTTTAAGGTTTTTGATGCTAGGAAGTGTGCTCTTTAGTGAATATTCACATGCAGACTTACTTGAAGGATGTTATTCAAGGACAGACAAAATAACGAGCGCGATCCCTATGCTTAACGACAATGGAAGCAAAAGTAATGAGCGTTTTAAATTAAAAAGGAGCTATGTAAATGTATTTAAAAAAGAAGATAAATACTTTGCAGAAGGCCTTATCTGGGGCTTTAACTTTCATATTTGCACTATCACTGCCCCACTAGAGGGGACGAAAGAACCATTACCTTTAGCTCTAAAGGGTAAAAAATTGGTGTTTGAAGAGAAAGAGCCCGAATACGATATTAACTGTAAGTTTGAGCTAGAATTTGATGAGAATGGTTTAAATATTAAGGATGAAAACTACCATTGTTCTAACTATATTTTTTACTGTGGTGCACATGCAAGTGTGCATGACGTTCAGCTTGCTAAAACCAACAAAGGCTGTAACTAACTAAGCTAGTTTATTATTTAACTCTACAACACAGCTAACAGAAACTTACCATGCGCGGCTTGTTATTATTTATTGGTTACTCATCTTATATTGGCAGTGTGGGCGATGGCCTGCTTGGCTTGTATGCACTATGGGTATTAATAAGTAATAATTTAGCATTTTTAAGCTTATCGCTTAATGACTTTTTAGCGCAGTATGTAGAGTTTATATATTGGGTGAAGCAGGTTGCGTTTTATGTAATGCCCGAAGGCTTTGCCAATTGGTTATTCGGCATTCCAGCCGTTATTTACTTTCCCGTACGTATACTAATGAGCCTAATAATTGGCTGGTGGGCACTAAAAAAGGCAGCTCAACTAAAAGCTGAAAGATACTAAAAGTGGTTACATATAATAAATTCGACATACTCTTTCTTGACGGTGTCGCAGGGCTACTTGCAGGTTTAACGTTGTTTAGTTTTCAAGGATGGTTTCACGAAGTTTATTCTTTACCTCTATATGTCCTTCAATTTATTACAGCAGCTAATATGCTTTATGGTGCGCTGGCATTATTGTTGGCTTCTAAAAGAAAAAGAAGCTTTTTGATCATTAAATTATTAGCTTTAGCTAACACATTTTGGACATTGATTTGCATCTGTTTCATTTTTATATACCTAGATTCTGCAAGTTGGAAGGGTATAAGCCTATTAATTTTAGAGTCTCTTTTTGTTGGCTATTTAGCTTATTATGAATAGGTTAATCGCAATAACTTAATTTACAGTCCTACTTATAAAAAATGTGTAAAAACTACTCACTTTTAAAATAATTACCTTTTTAAATACCGCATATCACAATAACCCATCATTAATTTCATCAAAAATTTATTAACTCATTGTTTTTAATTGCATTTTCAATCCTCGCTTTTGGCTTTTGCTAATTACATCTGGCATATAAATTGATACACCAATGTATAAAATTTAAAAGGGAATGCACATGACTGCTGAATACTTTATGGTGCTGGGGCTGCTCGGAGTGGCTTTTTTTTCGGTTGCAGGAGCACTGCTAGGCTACGAAAAAAACATAAGTGGTTTTGGGGTGGTTGTGGTGGCTACTGTCACTGCGCTTGGCGGCGGTACTCTCAGAGACATTTTGCTAAATAAGCCTGTATTTTGGATTGCTACGCCCGAATATTTATACTCAACTTACGCAGCCATTGTGGCCACAATATTATTTGTACGTTACTTGCCTCATGTAAATAACTCTTATTTTTTATTCGTCGATGCCATAGGCATGGGTTTGTTTAATATTATGGGGATCGAAAAAGCGCTGATTAGCGGCACAGGTATGTTAATCGCCATTACTATGGGTGTAACAACCGGTATTTTTGGTGGGCTTATACGCGATGTAATTTGTCGTGAGTTGCCCTCGGTTATGCGAAACGAACCTTATGCCTCAGCGTGTTTAATTGGCGGCCTTGTATATGCAGTGTTGTTTACTTTAAGTATTGATTACATTTGGTGTATTTTAGGCTCACTTTTTACCACTGTATTTTTAAGATTAGGCTCGCTTAAATGGGGCTGGCACCTAACCATTTTTAGAAAAAAAGATTTTAAAGATCAAAGAGAGTAGCTCTTTGTTATTTATAGGCTGGGTTTGCATATGGTACTCATAGTTATCTTCCCCAGTGATCTTAAAGCCTAGTCGAGTATAAAGTGCTTTAGCAGGGTTGTTTTTAAGTACTGTTAGTTTGATAGGCTTTAACTGTGCAGTTTTAATTACTTGCTCAATAACGCCTCTGCCGTAGCCTTTATTTTGATGGTTGGGGTGTATTTGTAATTGCATTATTTCAATGTGGCTACCCCATACCTTGTACTTTAGCGTACCTATAGTATCACCATTAAACTGTATGAGATGAGAGCAATCGAATTGCTCGTCAACCCTTTCATTATGCTGTTGCTCAGTTAAAAACAAGCCGGCCACCTCAAGGTGCTCTACCATAGTAAGTTTTCTAAGACATAATTAATAACCTGAGCCTTGGCTAATAAATCTATCTCAAGCAGCTATTTTTAGCGCTAACTGCGTTGAATTTACTTGCAATAGGCTAGCTATTGACGCGCAAATTCGCCTTGTTTTCACTTAAAATTTCTAGCTAGAGAAAACAGACCCAGTAACATTACTAACCAACTATATCTAAATCTCTTAACCAAAGCTCAGGTTAAACCTCTTTTCGCGCGTGGCTTTTGTAAGCGTAAAAACCAAAATATCCTTCCTTGTATTTAAAAAATTTAACTTTAGTTGAATCACTTTTTGTAAAAATTGGGTCTTTATTAGCCATTACAGATTTAATGGGCACACAATGAACATAACACACACAAATAACGCACTCACCTTTTTACTTACACTCAGCTTTGCATTACTTGGTGTATCGTTTGCTTTAGGTGCAAACCCAAACACACTCTCAGCTACCTTTAGTTTTTATGAACTTGATACCTTACTCAGTAACAATACATTAGGTTTGCTCACAGGCAGCGCTATGATTGCGTTGGCAGTCACCACCTTAGCTGCGCATTTAAAATTAATAAAGCCTGTGCCTGCACTTATACTCGCGTTAGTTGTTAGCATAGTGCCTTTACTTACCTTATTTGCCAGTAACCGCTGGATGGCACAGTTAGGCGGCTTTCCAATTATTGGCAGTGGGCAAGGCATAATTAAATACTTTGCTGTTATCCCTTTGTATTTATTTTTGTTTTATAAAAATAAGCTCACAGACAAACAACACGTACTTTTAAACTTTATACCGGTTGCTATGGTTTTACTGTGGATTGGCGGCATGAAATTTTATGAGTTTGAAGCCAAAGCCATTGTAGGCCTAGTAGAAACCTCACCGTTTATGTCGTGGTTATACACGGTATTTAGCGTACAAGGCGCATCAAATATCATTGGTGGGTTTGATGTATTATTTGCAGTACTACTTGGTGCAGGCATTTTACTTAATAATAAAAAGCTTATTATTGTTAGTGGCTTAGCGTGTTTAAGCGTATTTTTAATGACCCAAACATTTTTAATTACCGCAAGCGGCGCGTTTAGCTCAAGCACGTTATTAGGGCGTTTAGGGCAATTTGTCATCAAAGATTTATGGTATGTAGGCAACTTAATTGTTATTGCCACTTTAATGCTACTTAAGCCAGCTAAATAATATATAAAGAGGACGTTATGATCAGTTGCCACCATTACGATTACATCGAAATTGCCTGTATGCACAGGCTGAATATTGAGCTTGTATTAAAAAATGGTGATGGTGTATGTGGTGTAGCAACTGATACAAAACGCAATGCACTCAATCAAGAGTGCATTGCCATTAATGTAAGCGGCGAGCTAAAGCTTATTGTGCTCACTACAATTAGTGTACTTAAAGCGCGTGAGAGTAATCCTTATTTTGATCATGTGAACTTTGATGTAAAGTAAATCACTAACCCATTCGTTTTATCATAAACACTCCAGCGGGCCTGTTCCATCATTATGTTAAGGCTCGCTTATCTCGCCAATGCTTTAACTCATACGTGCTAAATGCACAAAGCCAAAATTTACCTTTAGAATGAACTGTTCACATAAACAGTTATTTTGACTTTGTCCAATAACATTATTAAAAGTTGTTTTGGTGCAAAATAACAAAGGCTTTTTCACTGCATGCCTAATTGGTTGTTTACATTGCAGTTATTTAGTGGAATTATTGAGCGATGTAATATGCGCCGTTATAACCCCCCAAAGTGGTGTTCAATAAACTGTTAGGGTTACAAGGAGAGTTCGTGAAAGTATCATTTTTATTCGCAATAGGAGTTTTACTTTTGAGTGGATGCTCAACTACAAAGAAAAATTCTTCTAACGAGCATTTAGATTTAATTGGTAATAAAGAAGCTGTACTTGATTACTGGGTGGTTAAAAAAAAGATTGCTCCCAAATACCCCCAACAGGCTAACACCAAAAAAATATCGGGTTGCGTTGAATTCTCGCTAATTATTGATTCAAGTGGTAATGCAATTAACCCTAAAATAATAAAGGCGTTTCCTGAAGGTGTATTTGATATTCAGGCTACAAAGGCTATTGAAAAATGGAAATGGGTTCCAACATCAACAAATCCAAATAGACAACCTGTTGCAATTACTATCCAACTTGACTTTGTGGTTAGAAATTCATCTAACTACAAAGATGCATATAAAAACTGTAAGATTTAAGTAACCCTAACAAGCTGTTAAACAAGGACAAAAAACAGTTGGTTTTTGCTCATGCGTCGCCAATTTTAACCAATTATTTTTAGCCTCTTAATGAGGCGTTATAACCCCGAAGAAGTTAGAGTGAACTATGACTACTTGTAAAAAGTGTAAAAGCAAAATTTTACCTAAGATGGTGAGCGCTGGTAAATCAACAGCTTATTTTTGCCCATTCTGCGGCGCTTCTCAAAGTAGGTTTGGTTTTAAAGAACTCTATATTCTATTCAATGCAATTTTATTACTGTGGTTTGCTGCTTTCTTCAATCACCATATAAGTGCTGGAAGTGTTACATGGTCACCCATGATGCAAAAATTAGCATTTTTGGTGCTTGGTTCTATTGTAAGCTTTATTTTCACTTTTTATAAAGTTTCAAAAAAACAAAAGGGCCACTGGAAACTTTATAATTCCTTGTCATTTCTAGTTATGGTTTTGTCTATTGCTCTTTCGGCATCTCAGGTATGGGGGTTATAACAAGGTTGCAAACGCAGGCAGAGTTAAACCAACTAAGTATAAGTTTTTTGCATTTTGGGGCTAACAACTGGTGGAAAGAAATAGCCAGCGGTATAACAAAATATCGAAAAGACATTAGTAAATAAGTGGCTGAACACCATACTAATTAGCTAATTTTATGAGGCTTTTACTAGTCAGGTATTTATACTAAGCGTAGCAGTGACGCATTGTTCAGCAGTTCGATTTTAAAGCACTAACTGGCTTTAACTAAGTAAAAGTTATATCAGCCGCATTTATTTAATACAGCTATTCAAACGCAACTATTCAAACGCAACTATTCAAATACAATCTCCCCTAAACACAGCTAAGCATAGAAGCTTCGCCAAATAACGTTATTTTAGTAAACGCGAGTTCATATTGCGGTGTGTAATATCTTTACAAGCATTTTAAGTTAGGCGTTCGTACTGGGCGCTTATTTTTAGACTCCCTTTATTAGAGATACTTTTTATGAAGTTAAAGTTATTTATTGCCGCTATTATTGCCTCCTCTGTGTCGTTACACGCGGCGCAAGCACAAGCAAGTGCTAAGTTTACTTTTGAAGATTTAAAAGCAATGGCAAAAGCCTCTGCCAAAAAGCCTTATACGCCTGTGGAAGTGCCTGCACCTGAGCTTATTGATAAAATCACCTATGACGAACATTGGAAAATACGCTTTAAAGAAGATGAAACCCTCTACCCAAATGGCGAAAAGGCACCGGTACAATTATTTTACCCTGGGCGATATTTTCCTGAACCGGTAAGTATTTTCATCAGAGATGATAAAAACAACGTTAAAGAACTGCCTTTTAATAATGCGCTTTTTGATATGCCTGACGACAGCCCTGCCCACGACCTGCCAGAAGGGTTTGGGTTTGCAGGCTTTAGAATTATGCGCCCCGATATAAAACCAGATTGGATATCGTTTTTGGGGGCGTCTTATTTTAGAACTGATGGCCCTCAGGGGCAATATGGGTTGTCGGCTCGCGGTATTGCAATAAATACCGGTATGAGTGAGCCAGAAGAATTTCCTCGCTTTTCGGCATTTTGGTTAGGCCCTGCAGAAAATAAAGGTGAGAGCATGTCTGTGTGGGCATTACTTGAGGGGCCCTCTGTTACAGGTGCTTATCGGTTTGGTTTGAGTAAAGACAACAAAGAGGCCAAAGGGCATGTTACTTCTGTAAGTGCTAATTTGTATATGCGCGCCGATGTAGAGCGCTTAGGTATAGCGCCGCTAACCAGCATGTATTGGTACTCAGAAAAAGATAAAACGGTAGCGAAAGACTGGCGCCCAGAAATTCACGACAGCGATGGCTTAGCGATTCATACTGGGTCGGGCCAGTATATTTGGCGACCGTTAAATAATCCGCAGTCGGTGTCGACCAATAGCTTTATTGATGAAAACCCTAAAGGCTTTGGTTTAATCCAAAGAGACCGTGACTTTAATAACTATCAAGACGACGGCGTGTTTTACAATAAGCGTTCATCAGCGTGGATAAAGCCTACGGGCGATTGGGGGAGAGGCGCTGTGCAGCTAATTGAAATCCCAACTAAAGATGAAACGTTTGATAACATTGTTGCCTATTGGGTGCCTGAAAAAGAGGTACGTAAAGGCGATGAGTTTACCTTTTCTTATGATATTGAGTGGCGTCCACTCGATCCAAAATCAAAAAACCTAGCAAGTGTTGTTAATACTCGCCAAGGGCAGGGCGGAATTCCTGGCCAGCCTATTCCTGAGGGCGTAAACAAAATGGTGATTGATTTTGAAGGGCCAGTGTTTAAAGGCCTAGATAGAGAAAGTGGCATAAAGCCTATTGTTGAAGCCAGTAACGGCGAAATACTGGAGCCAATTGGTGCTTACCCAATAGTGGGTACCAACCAATGGCGATTAGCATTTGACTACAAACAGAGCAATAACGACCCCGTAAGCATACGCGCGTATTTGGTTGATAAAAACGAAGAGGCGATAACCGAAACATGGGTAAGTGATGCAAAGGTAACGATTGAGTAACTATAAAAATTAAAACGGGTGGCCCTATAATTAGTTTTATGTAGCCACCCGAATAACTGCAAAATAAATGTTTTTAGCGAAGGTTAGCTAAAGCAATTCTCTTATTTCAATATACATCTAATACTTAGTTATAAATTTAATATGCTTGGCTAACTACTTGGTGAATTTAGCTAATTTAAGTTGCTCCTACTTGTTTTTATGTTTGCTTGTGTGAATAATAAACATTCGCTCAGAAAAATAATAAAAGTAATTAAATTAAGGATATATATGAAACTTTACCCATACTCAACAATTAAAACAGAAAACCTTAAGGGCCTGCTTATCGCTTCTAGAGTGCTTGGGTTTTTGAGTTATATACTGTTTTTTATAGCTATTTGCATTGGTTTATTTGGTGTTTTTTCTAACCTTGGCGCACCTAAAGATTTAGGGAATGGAATAGTTATGTCTGCACCAAATGCCGGTTTACCTGTGATGATAATGTCAATTTGGGGTGCAGTTTCTGCAGTTTGTATTTTAGCTTTTAGTGGCTTATGTGCAGCTGTTGTATCATGCGAATACAAATATACAAAGTCGGTTTAGCTATATACCAGAGTATTTAGATAGTAAAAACGGGGCTTCTACTATCTAAATATTTATTTGTAAGACTAGGTTAACTACCGCGAATAAATCTACATTTTTTGTTCTTCTTCCTTATCTCAATAGCCTGGTATTCGTTTTAATAATAATACAAAAGCAAATCTACCTTAGCCTTTAATACATTCAAACTGTAGCTAATTTACCTTGATAAACCCTAATTTATAGTTAAAATGGCCGGCTTATTTAACGAATGTACCTACTTTATTACTGACATAGTATTAAAAAAGCTGCATTAATAGATGTAAATACTAAGCGTGCAATTTTAAGGCGTGTTATTTACCTCGTTTTATACCAATCCTCAAAACAGGTTACTTAATTAAGCGAATTGGTATTTGTAAATTTACGTTAGGACGAAAATTGGTTTGATCTCATTGAACGACGATTTAATTGTAGGTAAAGGGGCGCATAGAACGTGTTACAGGCACCCTGAGGCACATAATTTATGTATAAAAGTAAGCCATGAAGGGTTTTCGCAAGAGCAAGACCAAGAGCTGGCTTATTATAAGCGACTTAGTAACCGAAATATTCAGTGGCAGTTGTTAGCGCGATACCATGGTACGGTACACACCAATATTGGCACAGGGTATGTGTTTGATTTAGTGATTGATGCAAATAATCAGCCGGCTAAAACGCTAGAATATTATTTAAATCAGCCAAATAGTGAAGCCTTAGCCGAGCCACTATTAAATTTAAAAGATTATTTATTGCACAATTTAGTGATCACCAAAGAAATAAAACCACGCAACATAGCGTGTGTTAATAATAACGGCACCATTGAGCGGTGTGTTGTTGTTGATGATATTGGTAATACTGAGTTTTTTCCTATTAGTAATTACGTGAGCTCATCGGCTAAGCGTAAAATAAATAGAAAATGGCAGCGCTTTGAAGCGAGTTTAAATGAGCTTGGCTTAAGCCTTAATTAAGTTTTAAACTCCCACTTTAAATACTGGCTTTAATTAATAACCACAGCCCCGTTTAATACGCAGGGCTAAGCTAACAGCACATAGCCTACCCTGCGGATACACAACCGTTAGTTACTTTTCTAACTCTTTTACATACAGCATGAGTGCGCTGTACATTACGCTAAGGGCTTTTGTTACATCCTCATCAATAACAGCTTCTGCGGGGTGATGGCTTATCCCGCCAGGGCTGCGTATAAATAGCATGCCCACAGGGCAAATAGGGGCAATAGCCATGGCATCGTGCCCAGCGCCAGAGGCAAGTGAAGGCGAGGCTTGGTTATTCAATTTACAGGCACTGCTAAACAATTGCTGAATTTGAGTGTCGCACGCTACGGCGTCGGCCGCATGTGTCCATTGCCAATCAAGCGTTAAATTACGCGATGTAGCAATTTGATCGACGCGGGTATGTATTGCATTAAGTAATACTGCTAGGTCGGCATCATTTTGTGCGCGTGCATCTAGGCTTATAGTCGTTTTACCGGCAATAACGTTTGTAGCGCCTGGGCGAGCATGAATTTGCCCTACGGTGGCGACTTCACCATTACTCGCGTTTTTTGCTAGTTGCTCTATGGCAAGGGTAAGCTCGGCGCAGCCAACTAATGAATCTTGGCGTAAGTTCATTGGCGTAGTGCCTGCATGGCCGCTTTGGCCTGATAGGGTGATCATAGCGCGTTTGGCGCCAGCAATAGCGGTTACTACGCCTAGCGCCTGGTTTACCGATTCAAGCACTGGGCCTTGCTCTATGTGGGTTTCCCAATAACCGAGTAATTCGTTTTTGTTAAGGGCGGCTTTAGCGTAATCATCAGGGTTTAGGCCAAAATCAAGCATGGCTTGGCGCATACTAATGCCTTTTGTATCTTGTATATTTAACCACTGGGGGTCAAACTCATTCGCCAGTGCTTTTGAGCCAATTAATGTGGTGGCAAAGCGGGTGCCTTCTTCATCACAAAAGCCCACTACATCTAAATGAAACGGTAAATCAAGCTTAAGCGTGTGTGCAAGGGCGGCTATTTCAATCCCCAGTAACACCCCTAAAATACCATCAAATGCACCGGCGTTTGGTACGGTGTCTAGGTGTGAGCCAATAATTAATCGTTTAGCGTTTGGGTTAGATGATGCTAAGCGCCCCCATAAATTGCCGACTTCGTCCTGCCACGATTGCATGCCCGCCTCAGCCATCCATTCAGCAGTGACACGGTTACACTCTTTGTGCTCTTTAGATAAATACACACGGTGAATGCCACCTTGCATTTGCGATAGGCCACTGAGCGTTTTACAGCGCAATAACGCGCGCGCGGCAAATTTATTAGCCAGCTCACTGTTTAATAATGGCTCATGGAGGGGGCTTGCAATCGTCATGCTAAATCCTTTTTTTATTTATAATGGGCAAGGGCGGCAATAGCGGCTTCGCCTTTAGGGCCTTTATAGCCGTTGGCGTGTAAGCAGGCATCTAGGCTTGCCAATGTTTGTAATACGGCATCTTTACGGGCGTTGTAACCCATGGTGCCAATACGCCAAATTTTGCCATGCAGCGGGCCAAACGAGGTGCCAATTTCAATACCAAAGTCGGTTAGCATTTGTCCGCGTACGTGGTCAGCATTAATGCCCTCGGGTATATACACACCCACTACGTTGTTCATTTTATGGTTTAAGTCGCCAAATACGTTTAAGCCCAGCGCTTGAATACCCGTTAGCATGGCATCGCCGTGTAACTTGTGGCGGGCAACGCAGTTATCTACGCCTTCTTCAATAACAATGCGAGCACATTCTGATGCGCAATACAGCATGCTGGTGGCTTCGGTGTGGTGGTTAAGGCGCTCTTCACCCCAGTAATTCATGATCATGCCTAAATCAAAGTAGTTTGAGCGTACAAATGGCTCGGTGCCGTCGGTATGCTGCGCGGTACGAATACCCGCTTCTACTTTTTTGCGCTTTTGGATCCAATCGGCGCATTTATCGCTCAGTGTTAAAGGAGCAGAGCCAGACGGGCCACCTAAACATTTTTGCAATCCAACCGAAAGCGCATCGAGCTTCCACTCATCGGCGGGTAAATCGTTACCTACAATCGAAGCGGTGGCATCGCAGTAAAATAATACGTCGTGTTTTTGGCAAATATCGCCAATGTGTTCAAGGGGTTGGTTCATGGTTGTAGAGGTATCGCCCTGTACCATAGCAAGTACATGGGGTTTTACATCAACAATGGCTTTTTCTATTTGTTCGGGCGTAAATACCTCGCCCCACGGGACTTCTATGGTGTGTACTTTTGCGCCTACGCGCTCGGCTATTTCAGCAAGCAAGTGGCCAAAGCGGCCCATAATGGGCACCAGTACTTTATCGCCTGGGCGTAAAATAGAGCATAAAACGGCTTCTATGCCCGCGCGTGATGTGCCATCAACTAACATGGTCCATTCGTTTTTGGTTTTAAAAATTTCGCGATAGCGGGCCATGGTTTCGTTCATAAAACCGGTCATTACTGGGTCGTATTGGCCAATTAGCTGCGCCGACATAGCACGTAGCACGCGTGGATCTGCATTTATTGGGCCTGGGCCCATGAGTAATCGCTGTGGCGGATTTAAAGTTTGAATTTGCGTGTCGCTAAACATGTTTTAGGCTCCCAGAGTCTGAATAAGCATACGAATGCCCGTTATCATTAATACAACGGCAAAGGCGCGTTTTAATTGTTTTTGATCTAGCTTGCTACCAATTTTTACGCCAATAGGGGCAAACAAAATAGTAAGCGGAATAATAAGTATAAAAGCAGGTAGGTTTACAAGGCCCCACGTGCCAAGCGGCGCATCGGTGGGTGTAGTACCAATACTTAATAAAGTAATAACGCCCGGTAGCGCAATTAATAAGCCAAATACAGCAGCGGTGCCAACGGCAACATGGGCACGTACGTTAAACGCGTTTAGCATGGGTACGCCAATAGTGCCGCCACCTATGCCAATCATTACCGATAAACCACCGACAATACTTGCCATAATGCCTTGGCCAAATTTACCTGGTAATTTACTAACAAGGGCAGGCGCGCCGGCTCTAAATAACATGTTTAAACTTACTAAAATGGCAATACAGGCAAACATAAGTACCAACGCATTACCGCGTATAGAATGAGCTAAGTAGCTACATATAACGGCCATTACCAAAATAAACGGGGCCCAGTATTTAATTAAAGCAAGGTCGATATTGCCCTTAGCATGGTGCGAGCGAATCGACGAAATAGAAGTAGGCACTATGGTGGCAAGCGATGTCGCTGTGGCTATCATCATGGCCGACTCAGGGCTTACGCCAAAGCCTTGCAGTAAAAAGTACAGCACAGGCACAATTACTATGCCGCCGCCTACACCAAATAGGCCTGCTAAAATACCTGCAAAAATACCGGTTGCTATTAAGGCCGCTATAATCGGCCATTGATTTATTATTTCTGTCATTGTGTTCCTGCTGTAGTTACTGTTGCGCGACCATCTGAACGAGGATCGGTGGCTGCTTCAAGGCTGGTAGGCGTATCTAAAATGGCACCTGCATGACCCATCATTTCATTGTTATTATCAACGCTTACCCAGTCGTGGTCACGTTGATTTAATTCATGTTTAACTTGAATTACTAAGCTTTGCTCTACCTTTAAATTTGTGCTTGTATCGCCCCAGGTGCGCCCTAGTAACCAACGCGGATCGCTTACTGCTTGGGCAATTGATTTATTACGCCATGCGTAACCACTAAATACTGCAGCTTGTGTTTGTGGCTGGCCTTCGCCGCCCATGGTGCCGTAGGCAAGGCGTCTACCATCGTCAAATTTTGCTAAAGCAGGGTTGAGTGTATGAGCCGGTTTTTTATGCGCTTTTAAGGCATTGGCATCGTTGCTATTTAAACTAAAACTTAAACCGCGGTTATTCCACACAAAGCCGCCTTCGCTCATCAAAATGCCGCTACCAAATTCCCAGTAAACACTTTGAATAAAGCTCACTAGTTGGCCGTTTTTATCACGTGCTGCCATCCAAACGGTATCGCCTGGCTCTGCATTAAATGGCCATTGCTTGGCTTGGCTCATATCTATATTGCTGGCAAGCGCATTTAAGCGCTCATCAGTTAATGCGTTTTTATAATCATCGCCTAGCGCATCTGGGTCTGCCCAAAGTGTAGGGCGGTGAGTAAAGCTTTGTTTGGTTGCCTCAACAATTAAGTGCATCCAATCGGCCTCTGTTTTGGCTAAATGTTTTAGTTTATTAACAGCGCCAATTATTTGCAGAGAATGCACGCCTTGCGTGGGGGCGGGTAAGTTATAACACTGTATGCCCGATAAATTAGCACTGAGCGGCGTTACTAAATCGGCCTGCGTATTGGCAATATCAGCGCGTGTAATTGCACTGCCTGCGGCAGCTAAATCGTTTGCAAACGACTCTGCTAAAGGGCCTTGGTAAAAGGCGTTTAAGCCATGCTCGGCTAAGTGCTCAAAGGTACTGGCAAGTTTTGGGTTTTTAAAATGTTGGCCCGCTTGCAGCGGTTTACCATTAGGTATGTAAAGTTCTTTAAAGGCAGCGTTAGTGTTTGAAGCGGTGGCAAGCTTTTCGCAGCCTGCTTGCAAGCTTTTAGATACTGTAAAGCCTTCGCGCGCGAGCTTTATGGCTGGGGCTAAAATAGTACTTAGCGAAAGAGCAGCGTGCTCATCTACCGCAAGGGCTTTTTGCCAGCCGCGTAATGTTGCAGCTTGGGTCAATGCGCTTAAACCGCCGCGTTCTGGTATGTGTGGCTCATTGCTATAGGCGCTTATATCGTTTGGTGCGCGCCCGCAGGCATCAATGGCAGTGGGTATACTTTGGTTTGGGTTATCAATAAGCCAAAAACTGTCGCCGCCAATTGAGTTCATATGCGGATATACCACGCTAATAGCAGCCGCTGCCGCTACCATGGCTTCGGTGGCTGTACCGCCTTGTTTTAGTATTAAGGTGCCTGCCTCGGTTGCAGCAAAATGCGGGGCAGTAAAGGCAATGTTGTGTGTGCTCATACAAGTGTGTCCTGTTTAAAATGGGCAGCTAATTGTTGTACGCAGGCAAGTAGGCTTTTATCGTTGCCGTGGCTCATCATTAATGAAAACCCATACGGGTGGCCATTTTCTAAATTAGCCAATGGTAAGTGTACTTGCGCCGAGCGGCTCAAGCCCGCAATGGCCGATAAGGTGATTATTTGCATGCGTAAGGCGCTTGTGTCGGCGCCCAATTTAGGTGCAGTTGTGGGTGTGGTTGGCAAAAATAAACAGCTGTTTGTGTTTAGGTTTTTAGCGATTAGTGTTTGCCACTGGGTTTGTACATTTAGTGCTTCTTGCTCTTCTTGGGCGGTTAGGGCAAGCGCCATGTTAAAACGTGCCGCAATTGCCGGAGCAAACTGGGGAAGTTGCCCTGGCAATTGAAGCCAATCTTTATGCGTTTTTGCGATTGCTCGCCCTTGCAGTATTCTAAAGCTGTCAGCCAGTTCGTTTAATAAGCTGCTGTTAGGCAGTTCAAATTCTTTATGGTGTTTAAAATAAGGTTTGGTTTTTTCAAGCAATTGTTTAAGTGGGGCTTGTAGAACAGGGTCAACCAGCTCAAATAATGGCTCGCAAATAACTAAAGTATCAACGTTATTAATAGCTTGATTTGGTAACAGTACATTGCCTACATCGCTTAGCAGCTCTGCATTTTGCGTAAGCCAGCCAATGGTATCAAATGGGGGCGCTAGCGGTATTAGGCCATCTTTTTCAATTACGTTATGGCTTGGCCTTATACCAAATAAGCCACAATAACTTGCCGGTATCCTTATAGAGCCACCAGTATCAGTACCTAAGCCAATATCGGCTAGGTTAGCCGCTACAGCTGCAGCCGAGCCCATACTTGAGCCGCCACTTGCATGGCCCTTAAGTTTTGGGTTTTGTGCTGCACCATAGTGAATGTTATTGCCCTCTAAGCTGTAGGCCAGCTCATCGGTATGGGTAAAGCCTGTAAAGCTACAACCTTCATTCATTAGTTTGTTTACGGCACTTGCTGTTTGCTGTGCAGGTTTTGCTGCTTTAAACCAGCTTGGGCTACCTGCGCTGTTGCGCTCGCCTTTAACAGCAAATACATCTTTTACTGCAAGGCGCTTATTTACAAGTTTGCCGTGGGTTTGTGTTTGCCATGCGTTAGGGCCATGGTCACAAAAAATACCGGTAAAATTATTATGTGTTTTGGTACTCATATCACCACTCGTTATAAAGTAAATCTGACCAACTGGTTATAATCAGATTTAGGGTGATTAAAAAGACGAATTAGTTATTATTATTTTTCAGCCCACTGCGTAACATCTTATTTTTATTTTACAGAGCCTGATCCGCTTTTTAATCGGTTAGCTATTATATTGCCTAAAAGCTAAGCAAAAGCAATGCCAAATGCAATAAAGCTGTCCGTTCGGTCAGGTTTTATTTGGTTTGTATGGGGTTTAGCAGATATTTATAAAAATATAAGTATTAAAGGAGGTGTAATTTAGAGGTGAAAACACACCAAGTTGGTGCGTGATTGCACCAACTTGGTTGCAAGTGTGGCGTTTATAGTAATGCGTTAGGGCTAATAATTAAGCCATTTACATCGGCGTATAGCCAATCGTTAGGGTTAATTGTGGTACTAAGCATGGTCACTGTTTGATTTTTATCTCCAAAGCCACGCTTTAATGTACTGCGCGGGGTTGAGCCCAGTGCCATAACCGGTAAATCCATAGTGGCAAGTATTTCAATGTCGCGACAACAGCCGTTAATAATCACGCCTTCCCAGCCGTTTTTTAACGCGCGCTCCGCCATAATATCGCCTATAAAAGCAAAGCGTTTGCTAGCAAAACCATCAATAACCAGTACTTTACCCTTGCCGTTTTCATGCAGTATGTCGGCGGCAAACGAGTTATCGTCTGGGCAGGTAACGGTAATTGCTTGGCCACTAAATGTGGTTTTTTTACCAAAGTGGCGCAGGCCGCTGTCGGCAATTTGTACGCTATTGCGGTGATCGTCAAATAAGTCTGGGGTGGTAAAATTATCCATGGGTTAAGCCTCACTGTGCTCAGGTATTTTTAAACCAATACCTTTTAAAATTATGTGGGCAGTTGATTGCGTTATTTGTGCCACATCGGTTTCGTCGTATTCTAATTTGTTCATTACCAGTAGCACTTCGGCCTGAAAATCGGCGTAGTACTGCGTAGTTGACCAAATGGTAAATAATAAATGGTAAGGGTCAACATTATCCATTTTGTTTGCATCTATCCAGGCCTGAAACACGTCTACCTTTTGTTTTACCCACGGGCGTGTGTTGGTTCTAAAGTAGTTTTGCAAATAAGGAGCGCCGCGCAGTATTTCACTGGCAAATAAACGTGATTGCAGCGGCTGGTTTACGGCAAGTATGACTTTGCTTTTAATATAGTGATACAACACATGTGCAGGGTCGTCCTCAGGGGTTACGTTATCTAAGCCTAAGTTCCAGTGCGCGATAATGCGGTCTATTACGTTTTCGTATAGGCCGTCTTTGCTTTTAAAATAATATAAAATATTGGCCTTAGGAACGCCTGCTTCTTTGGCAACCATACTCATACTGGTGCCATCGTAACCAAGCTGAGAAAACAACTGCTCGGCGGCATCGAGTATTAATGTTTGGTTTTTTACTCGGGTGAGTTCTTTTTTATTTGGCTTTGTTTGTGTGCTCATTATGGCGATGCTGTTTTTAACGTGTTGAATGATTGTAACTTTACTGACCAAAAGGTCAAACACTTAAGTGCAGGCCAAAAACATCTTTATAACAATAAATGATGAGCAACAATTGTTTAACCCATTAATTACTGTTAGCGTAACGTCAAACATAAGTAGTACTTTTAGGTAGTTAATGGACTTTTTTTCTAATCATAAATACACGCTTTATGGCATTGCCGCTATTTTATTATGGAGTTGTTTAGTGGCTCTGCTCAGGGATGTTTCGGAGTTATTTGGCCCTATAGGTGGGTCGGCACTTATGTACAGTGTTAGCGCGCTGTTTTTAATTTTGGTAATGGGGCGGCCCAAGTTTGCTGGGTTTAATAAGCGTTATATTATTTGGGGCACTGCTTTATTTGCACTTTACGAGGTGTGTTTAGCGCTGTTTGTAGGGCTTGCTAATAATCGCCACCAAGCGGTAGAAATGGCAGTTATAAATTATTTATGGCCCACACTTACCATTTTGCTCAGTATTATAGTTAACCGTAGTAAAGTAAGTATTTGGATTTACCCCGGTATGCTGCTCGCTTTTTTTGGTGTGGCTTGGTGCGTTGGTGGCGATAGCGGGTTATCTCTTAACAGTATTATGGGTAATTTTGCCAGTAACCCAACGGCTTACTTGTTGGCGTTTGTAGCACCTTTTATTTGGTCTGTTTACTGTGTAATTACTCAAAAAAATAGCAATGGGCAAAATGCCATTGTGCTGTTTTTTATCGCTACGGCACTAAGCTTATGGGTGTTGTATGGATTAAGTGACGAGCCAAAAATGACCTTTACACTGCACGCGACCGTAACGCTTGTGTTAGCTGGTGTGGTTGTTGGCAGCGGGTATGCTCTTTGGAACCAAGCTATTATTGGCGGTAACTTAATGTTGCTTGGTACGCTTTCGTATTTTACGCCGGTTTTTTCGGCGATTATTTCGGCGCTTTATTTATCAATTACCCTCAGTGCCTCGTTTTGGCAAGGAGTAATAATGGTAACTGGCGGCTCACTCGTATGCTATTTCGTAACGCGTGAAAAACCAGTTAAAAAGCAAATTAACGCCGTAAACTAACGGTGTAAACGCATCCTTTTTTAACTGTGTTTGTTTAGCCAGTTAAGCGCAAGTGGCCATAATCCGTCAGATTTTTTGCTAAAAAATTTCATATGGCCAATTTCCTTCAAACCATAGTCGTGTGGGTTTAAGGTTAGGGTTTGTGCTTTTAATTTAGGAAAAACCGAGAGCATATCGGCAACATTTGCATTGTTAGCAATATCGTCATCGGTAGCATTAACCCATATTGAGGGCATAGAAAGCGTGTTGTAACAGTGTTGAAATACGGTATCACCAAATGCTGATTGCACATACCCTTGGGCGTTACACCATTTTCGCCATTGTTTAGCTACGCCTTTAGGTAGGGGTTCGCCCATGCCAAACCACTGCGATTTAGTATGACCAAACAAGGCATTACTAAGGGGTATAACTCCATTCATAAAAAAGTGCGCTTTAACCTGGTACACTAAGCTCATATTAGTTAATTTACCTGACGAGCAAGCAAAATTAAACGCGGAGCTTAGCTCGTTAGCGTTATGCATTAGCCCCACTAATTGCCCGCCGGCGCTATGACCCACTAAATGATATTGCGTATTAGGAAATACCCTTTGCAAATGCTCAAGTACCGCAGGCATGTCTTGCTCACCCCAACTTTGTAAACTGGCTTTGCTTTTTTTAATACTGCGGTTAAGCGATTGGCCAATGCCACTGTTATCAAACGTAATAACGCCAAAGCCATGTTGCTGTAAGTAAGTAGCAAAGTTTGCATAAAACTGCTGCTTTATACCGGTTGCAGGGGCAATCATCACCGCACCTTTAATAGGGCTGGTGGGTGTAAATACACGGGCGCTTAGGGTTTGCCTGTTATTACAGGTAATAGTGGTGTGCTCAAAGTGTGGTGCGGTCATTAGAATTATTATTTCCCATATAAAGTACACAGGTAAAAATAATATCTGGTTAGACCAGTATCGGCAAGAGGGGAAAGCATTGTTTATACCAACCCTATCAATTATATGTTCTAAATTTTACGTCGAATAAGCAATTCAGTTTAGGTGTAAATTGCTGTAAATAGTTGCTCACTTGACGCTAATTACAACAAAGAAATGCGTTGTTTTAGCAGGTAAAATAGATCAACTATTTATTGGCGTTGGTATTAAACCACGCCCCGATGAAATGGGGCGAGAGGAAGGTTTAAATAACTAAAGGGTACTACTTATTTTGCTAAAGCCTGGTTATTGGCTGCTAATGTAGCCTTATTGTCACTAACAATAACGGGCAAATGGGTATATTAAAAGTTGATTAATTAGATTTACTGTTTACCTGTGCTAATAAATCGAGCACTTTTTGTTGGCCAAATTTTTGTGCAAATTGTTCGGCTGTTTGACCGGCTTTGTTTTGATGTGCGTTATCGCAATCAAGGCCTACAAGTGTTTTAGCTATACTAAATTCGCCTCTAAATATGGCAGCCATTAGGGCTGTGTTACCGCGGTTGTCTTCAAGGCAGGCATTAGCGCCTAATTGCAATAAGGTGTTTACCGTATTTTTATTGCCGTGGTAGGTGGCAATCATTAGCGCGGTGTAACCTTTGTTGTTGTAACTATTAATAGGAATGCCAGCATCTACAAATTGCGTTATTACGGCGGTGTCGTCGGTGCGTGCGGCTGCAAAGTAATAAGCAAGTAAGCTGTCGTATTGCGACTGGGCGGTGCTTTGTTCCGTTACAGGGCTTTGTGGCTCATTGGCAAAGCCTGAAAAGCTCATCACTAAAGTAAATATAATAAGTAATTTACGCATACTGTTTACCTTTTTAAAAAAGAGGAAAGCTAGGCTTTCCTCAATAACTTACAGGTTGGGTAAAATATTAAAGCTTAGCGGCTAGTTGCTTAACTTGTTTCATGTCGCCGTTTACAGCGTTAGTTAAGCGTGTACCGTATTCGCTATCTGCTTTGTAGAAGTGGCTAAGCATTTTGTGCATAACTTTGCTGTCTTTCACTTTGCCTAAATCGCCGGCTAAGTTGTTAACTAAGTTAGTGCGCTCTTGCTTGCTAAAGCTGCGGTAAAGTACACCCGCTTGAGCAAAGTTTTGCTGCTTTTTAATTGCTGCTTGTTGTACGTAGCCTTTTAGCTCTGTGTTACTTCTGCGTGCAATTGGGTTTTCTGCAACGTTTTCGTGACTTGGTTGGTAGTTCACGTTACTTGTTGTATTACCGTAGTTCATTGCGCCGTCTTGGTTGTAGTTAACCACTTCAACTTTTGCACGGTTAATTGGCAATTGTTGGTGGTTAGCACCTAAGCGGTACATTTGCGTATCGGCGTAAGAGAAAACACGCCCTTGTAATAGTCTGTCTTCAGATGGCTCAATACCCGGAATTACATTTGCCGGTGCCATTGCAACTTGTTCTGTAGATTGGAAGAAGTTAGTTGGCATACGGTTTAGGGTCATGGTGCCTACTTTAGTTTCTTTAACGTCTAACCACATTTTTGTTGCATCTAATGGGTTGTAGTCAAAGTCATCTAACTGCGACGGATCAAGGGTTTTAATGTATAGATCCCACTTAGGGAAGTTGCCTTTACCAATCTCGCTGTATAGGTCGCGTGTTAAGTGTTGGAAGTCTTTACCTTGCACTTCGTTTACTTCTTTAGCATCAAGGTTGTCTATCCCTTGTTGGCTTACCCAATGAAACTTAACGTATTTAACATCGCCAGACTTATTAATCATTTTGTAAGCATGTACGCCCCACCCGTCCATTTTACGTAGGCTTGCTGGTGTACCGTAGTCGCTGTATACCCACGTTAACATGTGAGTAGAACCTGGCTCGTATGAGAAAAAGTCAAAAAAGCGGTTAGGATCTTGAATGTTATCTACCGGTGACGGCTTTAACGAGTGAACCATGTCTGGAAATTTAATCGCATCACGAATAAAGAATACCGGTAAGTTGTTACCTACTAAATCCCAGTTACCTTGGTCGGTGTAAAACTTAGTAGCAAAACCACGTGGGTCACGTAGTGTTTCTGGGCTACCTTTTGAGTGAATTACTGATGAAAAACGTACAAATACGTCAGTTTCTTTACCCGCTTCTGCAAACGGTGCAGCAATTGTTAAGTCATCTAATTCTTTAGACGCTACAAACACACCGTGTGCACCTGTACCACGCGCATGCACTACACGCTCAGGAATACGCTCACGTGCAAAACGTTGTAGCTTTTGAATTAGGTGTACGTCTTCAAGTAATACACTTCCGCGCTCACCTGCGGTAATAGAGTTTTGGTTGTCGCCAACAGCTGCGCCGTTGTCTTTAGTAAGGGTAGTTGCGGCACTTGCAGGTAATGCCATTGCTAAAGCTAATGCGCTTAGCGTTAACGTAGATTTATTATTAATCGTGTTTTTTTGAGTATTCATTGTCGACCTCATCTGTATAAAAGTGCCGGCAGTGTTGCTGGCTGTTTAACTGTTAACGAGTGTATTAACAAAAGTAAGTTCGGTAAAATTGATTGTTTAGATTGGAGTAATCACAAATTTAGATTACTGTTTGCGTGCTGCCTTCTATTTTCTAAATAGCGGTTTTGCAATGTTCGACCTTAGTCGTAATTGCAATTTTGAAATCAATGAAAATACAGACAATTTCATATTTAATGAATAAATATTCACCACTGTGGTGCGTTTTTCACTAACAAGATGTTGACTTATTATAACAATAAAGAGAATATGCTCACTTGCTGGGCTTATGCCCAAGTTGAGGTTGCACCAAACTAGGTGCATAAAAAGGGGCAATATGAATACTAAAATAGAATTAGTTATTTTTGATTGTGATGGCGTTGTTATAGATAGCGAAATATTAAGCGCGCAAGTGTTAATAAACATGCTTGCAGAGATTGGCGTTAATATTGACCGAGCCTATGTACAACAATATTTTTTGGGCTGTAATTTTAAAACAGTCACCCAAAACTTATTCAATACCTTTAACGTGACCTTAGCTGAGAGCTTTGAAGCCGATTACCGAGAAGCATTATTAAACGAGTTCGAAACTGCATTAATGCCAACTAACGGCATCAAACACGTGCTAGAGCAATTATCTGTACCTTGCTGTATTGCAACAAGCAGTAGCCCTAAACGCACCGCTAAAGCGCTTAATGTGGTTAATTTATCGCAGCACTTTAATAAGGTATTTACCTCAAGTGAGGTAAAAAATGGTAAACCAGCGCCCGATTTATTTTTACATGCCGCTGAGCAAATGGGTGTAAAGCCACAAGATTGTTTAGTGATTGAAGATTCAAAAGCCGGCGTGTGCGCCGCACTTGCCGCCAATATGCAGGTTTTGCATTACAGCGGGGGTGGGCATATGCAAGATGCAGTGAACTTTGTTCACCAAGCTTACCCAGAGGTAGCGCATTTAACGCATTGGGATGACTTTTATAAGCAGTACCCAACATTACAAACACAGTAATAGAATATCAACGTTGAGCTTTATTACACTGACAAAGCTTAACGTAAAAATGCATTAATTATTAAGTAGTTATAGTAGTAGCATTATAAAAAGGCACGGTGATTTACTCACTATTAATTTAAATAAAAAACACTTATTTAAATTAATAGTTAGGGCTGTGCTTAAAACAATAGGAAAATACCATGGCATCAAGTCCACACACACAAACATTTAACGATGTTAACGAAGAGCAATTGCCCGTTGCTAATCATAAGCTTCATGGTTGGAAGCACTTTGCCGGTTTATACGCTGGTGAACACGTTGCTGCAACCGAGTTTGTTATTGGTGCAACCTTTGTTGCATTAGGCGCATCGACCATCGACATTTTATTAGGTTTATTAATTGGTAATCTATTAGCTATGTGTTCGTGGTGGTTAATTACCTCTCCAATTGCGGTAGAAACACGCTTAAGTTTATACAACTACCTAAATAAAATTGCGGGTAACTCAATGACCAAGCTCTATAACTGGGCAAACGTGGTCATATTTAGTGTGATATCCGCCGCCATGATCACGGTATCGGCAACCGCAGTGCGGTTTTTGTTTGATATACCCGCGCAACTCGATTGGTACCCTAACAGCTTAGCATTTGTGGCCATTGTTTTATCGGTTGGCTCTATTGTTGTATTTGTGGCTATGTATGGTTTTTCAACCGTTGCTGATTTTTCTAAAATTTGTGCGCCATGGTTATTTGTTATTTTTATAGCGGGCTCGTTTGCATTGTTCCCTGAGCTTTCTAATCATGTATTAGGAGTGACCACGCTAACAGGGTTTGATGACTTTATGGCGATAGGGGATTCTTCTATTTGGACCGGTACCACCGCTGATGGCGAAAAAGGTATTGGCTTATTAGAGGTTATTGGTTTTGCATGGGCTGCAAACTCTATTACCCACTTTGGCTTAATTGATATGGCAATTTTTAGATTTGCTAAACGCAAAAGCTACGGTTTGTTTTCAGGCGTAGGTATGTTTTTTGGCCATTACTTAGCATGGATCTCGGCTGGTATTATGGGCGCAGGTGTTGCGGTATTACTTAAAACAACTATTTCATCACTTGACCCAGGTGACGTTGCTTACCACGCATTAGGCTGGACAGGCTTTGTTATTGTAATTATTGCGGGCTGGACTACAGCTAACGCTAACCTTTACCGTGCAGGCCTTGCAGCACAATCTATTTTTATTGACCAATCGCGCGAGCGCACTACCGCAATTGTCGGTGTTGTAACCGTTATAATTGCGTGTTTCCCGTTTGTATTTTCGCAAATGTTACCGCTTTTAACTTACGCAGGCTTATTAGTAGTACCTGTAGGCGGAATTGTATTTGCCGAGCATGTTTTATTTCCTAAAATTGGTTTAACCCGCTACTGGGCTAAATACAAAAACATTACACGTAGCGTACCAGCCATTGCCTCTTGGGCATTAGCACTTGTATTTGGCTTTGGTTTAAATGCAATTGATGTAATGTCGTTTTACTACTTATTTATTCCTACTTGGATTTTCACCATTGTTATTTACACGCTACTGGCTAAAAAATACGGCGCAGGTGAAGACTACAGCAAAGAAATTGCAGCAGAAGAGCAAGAGCTGCAAGACATTAAAGAGTACCAAGCAGGACTTGCAGAAAACGTTCAAGCTCCAGTTGTTGATAACTCAATGCTAACCAAAGTGTTAAATGGCGTGTCGACTGTTTCGTTACTTATTATTTTTGGCTTTGCCAGCCAAGTAATGTTTTTTAGTGACAGCATGAGCATTTACGCAGGAAATAAATCTCAGTTTGAAATTGCATGTTTTATTTGCACCATTATTTATTTTGCAACCGCTTACTGGTCGCTATTGCGCCATAAAGCACTCAATACTGCATCTTAATTTAAATTTTTAATATTGTTTTAGTAAGGCCGCACCATGACGCAACACCAGCACACTGACGCTCTTGTTAAAGGGCTAAACCAACAAAGCTTGGCAGATATGCCAAGCCATGTAGATACACCAAACTACGACCGTAGTAAGCTAAAAGCGGGTATAGTTCATATTGGTGTGGGCGGCTTTCACCGTGCTCACCAAGCGGTGTACATTAACGAGCTATTAAAAACGCCAGGTGCTGAACAGTGGGGTATTTGTGGTGTTGGCTTATTAGAAGGTAACCGTGGTCTGCGCGATATTTTAAAGCAACAAGACTACCTTTACACGCTAACGGTAAGACACCCAAACGGGCAAATAGATAACAAAGTTATTGGCTCTATGATTGACTTTTTGTTTGCTCCAGAGGACAAGCAAGCGGTTATTAATAAGCTTGCGCACAGCGATACGCATATTGTGTCGTTAACCATTACCGAAGGCGGCTATAACTTTAACCCAGTTACGGGTGAGTTTGACTACTCAAACCCAGACATTATTAACGACATTAATAACCCGAACGACCCAATTACGGCGTTTGGCTACATTACTGCTGCGTTAAAGCTACGTAAAGAACAAGGCCTTGATGCGTTTACAGTACAGTCGTGCGATAACATTCAGCACAACGGTAATGTAACGCGTAAAATGCTACTTGCCTTTGCGGCCGAGCAAGATAAAGAACTAAGCGAGTGGATTGCTAATAACGTAACCTTCCCAAATGCAATGGTTGACCGTATTACGCCAGTATCTAAAAAGAGCGATATTGACTACGTTGTTGATGCCTACGGTGTTAGCGATGAATGGCCAATTACCTGTGAGTCGTTTTCACAATGGGTAATTGAAGACTCATTTTGTTGCGGACGCCCAGATTGGGATAGCGTTGGCGCACAATTTGTAAGTGACGTAACACCTTTTGAGACCATGAAAATACGCTTATTAAATGCAGGCCATTCGGTACTGGGTTTATTAGGCTCTGTACATGGCTACGGCACAATTGACGAAACAGTATCAGATCCTTTATTTGCAAAGTACTTACGTGCGTTTATGGATAGAGAAGTAACGCCTAACCTAGAGAAATTAGAAGGCATTGATCTTGAAATCTACAAAGACACGCTAATTGAGCGCTTTGCTAATCCAAACATTAAAGACAGCTTATCGCGCATTTGTTCAGAAAGCGCAGCAAAGTTACCTAAGTTTTTAATTGCCACCATTAACGAAAATCTAGCCCATGGCCGTGATGTATCACTTGCGACCCTGGTTATTGCTGCATGGTGTTTTTACAGCGATAAAGGCGAAGATGAGCAAGGCAATAAGCTTGAAATAATCGATGCAATGCAAAGCGAGTTACATGAAGCTGCGGCTAAAACGGCGACTGATGACCTTGCATTTTTATCGCTAACTAGCTTATTTGGCGATTTAAATACGCAAAGTGCCTTTACGTCTCACTACAAAAACAATGTAGAAGCGTTATACGCACCGGCTAGCAAAATTAAAGCAATTATGAATAACGTGCTTGAGCCTAAAGGTAACTAATAATGAGCATTTTAATTGATTCTAAACAAGGTAAAGACGTAAGCGTAAGCTGCTTTGGCGAAGTACTATGGGATTGTTTTGCGAACGATAAACGCCTAGGCGGCGCACCGCTTAACATGTGTGTGCGTATTAACTCACTGGGCATTAAAGCCGACATGATAAGCGCTGTAGGTAACGATGAACTCGGTACTGAGCTACTAGGCGAAATTAAAAGCAAAGGCGTAAGCTGCGAATACATTGGCGTTAATAACGACAAAAAAACCAGCACAGTACAAGTTACCCTAGATAAAAGCGGCTCAGCCAGCTACGAAATAGTTGCCGACACTGCATGGGATAACATTGAGCTTACAGACTCACTTATTGAAAAAGTAAAAGCCAGTGATGTATTTGTATTTGGCAGCCTAATTGGCCGAAGCGATGCCTCACTTGCCACATTAAACCAATTAGTTGATGTAGCTAACTTTAAAGTGTTTGACGTAAATTTACGTGCGCCACACTACACGTTAGACACATTAGTAGATTTAATGAATAAAGCCGATTTCATCAAATTAAACGATGAAGAGCTTTATGAAATTGCTAAAGCAATGGGCTGTAAGTTCCATTCACTTGAGCAAAACTTAGCGTTTATTGCACAGCAAACTAACACCGAATACTTATGTGTAACTAAAGGCAGCCACGGTGCACTACTAACCATAAAAGGCGAAAATTACTATAACTCAGGTTATTTAATTAGCGTTGTGGATACAGTAGGCGCGGGGGATTCGTTTTTAGGGTCGTTAATTTATCAGCTTTGTAGTAGCGATTGTGCACAACATGCTGTTGATTTTGCGTGTGCAGTAGGTGCAATGGTGGCCGAAAGTGCCGGTGCTACACCTACACTGACTCATGAACAAATTAACGAGTTTATGAGCCCAGCGTAACGTAAAAAATCACAGTTACACCCAATCATTGTGTGTGTAAGCGGCTTTACTTTTATAGTAAAGCCGCTTTTTTTTGCTTTAATTTTTATTAATAAAGCCGTTTAGATTAAGTGTTGAGCAAGGTGCATAAAAAGTGGCTTAAATAGGGTCTGTTGACCTTTGCAGTTTGAAATTTGTTCAAACTAGGGGCGGTTTAATCGCGGCGCGAGGTTTGTAACCTAGTGGGCTCGGTAACTGCTCCTGCGTTACCCTACTGGCTTACATCCATGTAAGAATAAGTCAAAACCGAGCAAAGCTTCCGC
>NZ_PNCY01000143.1:0-373 GCF_005887105.1 Pseudoalteromonas sp. S2893
AAGGTTTTCCTAGCATGATCTTTTAAGCCTGAATAATGCGGAGCAAACCATTGACGGGCTTAACGAAAAACTACGCCAAGTCATAAAGCAAATTAAACTAAAGGAGACAATACAAGTTTGAATTAAGCTGGCCATGGATGTTTTTATTACTATCTCTGCACTTATTACTTTAATTATTAAAACCTGCTGCCAGTAACGCACATACCCGGTTACGTATTCCAAGCTTTGCCAAACATAACTTAGCCAGCCTAAGCCTTGAAAAAAGCGCACGGAAATTAACTATATTTGAAAGGCAACATTGGCTATTAATGGTCACGAGCTGCAGAAAACCCGACATGGTTAGACGACCACATTTCATACCTAACGTAGGGCG
>NZ_PNCY01000144.1:0-460 GCF_005887105.1 Pseudoalteromonas sp. S2893
ACAAACCCTGCATTTATGCGGGGTTTTTTTATGCCATTTTATATCGCTATGGGTTATTTCCCTCTATGCTTGATTTAAATATTACATTAAATGCAACTCGTTTTATGGAAAATCGACGTCAGTTATAGCGTATTCTTTTTTCAACAGCTGATAAATTTGAATTTTCATGAGAGAGCTACCCATGCAAATTAATCGATGTATCTTTACATGGCTCACTCATTACTAAATGCGAGGCATTTAGTGGCTCAAAAAATAGCTAAGCCACCTTGCTCTTTACCTTGACACAAATCGATATAGAAATAAAAATGTATGTGTTAATTTGCCAAATAGAAGATAAACAAATCGGCCTTAATTGCCAACATATAGATATAAACATAATTAACTATTTAAAACGGTTAGTTGAACTTAATTTAGCAGATGAAAAATTACTTCATCGCGAGCTTGCTTCATTGATTGAATA
>NZ_PNCY01000145.1:0-253 GCF_005887105.1 Pseudoalteromonas sp. S2893
TCTGCTTGCGCTGCGTGAACATCAGTAATTGCTGTAAGCCCAACTGCGAAGCGCAGTATTGTTTGCTCTAACTGGCGTTCAATGGCTCGCTTTTCGGCTTCCACAAATTCAAGGTAATCAATGGCGCATAATACGTTAAAATAGCCTTCAGCAACGCGCACAATTAAGTTTTGTTTTGCGTTATCTTATTGCGCATTGGCTTGCCGCGCTTGTTTTGCGGCAATATCGATTGTATTCCATGCGCCTAAGTCGA
>NZ_PNCY01000146.1:0-215 GCF_005887105.1 Pseudoalteromonas sp. S2893
TTAAAAACAGCATTTAATGCCTATTAATAACGCTCTAACTCGGCTTTAATTTTACGCAGTGCTGCTTTTACTTTTTTCATGATTTCTGTGCCCATACGTAACAGCTGTTTTTGTCCAGCTGGTAATTGCTCCCCTTCAGAAAACGCATACTGATAAGTAACCGAGTCACGCAGTAGCGGTAACTCGCCTTCTGGCTCCGGTGTATCAAGTAATAA
>NZ_PNCY01000147.1:0-208 GCF_005887105.1 Pseudoalteromonas sp. S2893
GGTTACTCACTCTTTTATGCAGCGATGAGGCAGTTCGTTCTATCCGGGTGGAGTCATATCCGTTTAAGACTGGTAGTTGCGAGCTTTTTGACCAATCATTAATTTATTGATTGGAGTGAAGCCGAGCAGTTTTTTATGGAGCACCTTATTGATCGCGATTTAGCCTCTAATAATGGCGGGTGGCAGAGGGCTGCAAGCACTGGCTGTG
>NZ_PNCY01000148.1:0-358 GCF_005887105.1 Pseudoalteromonas sp. S2893
CATCACTTTTAAATAATGTGCAAAACGAGACGTCGCCATTAAGTAAGGTAAGCGAGCTTAAATTGCAGCATAAGCAGTAGCAACAGGCGGTGAATATATTTGTGGTATTTGACAGCTTTCGCCACCAAAGAAAACAGCCGAATCGGGTATTTTTGTAATGACACAGAGGTAAGAAACCAAGTTTACTTCGCTCAGCGTCACCACGCTCTGTTATGCCAATTTCTGTTCGGCATTTAAGATCCTGATCGCCATCATCACTTGTGAAAATATCCGTTGGTAAGCCTTCATCTATACCGCCACCTTCAGCACCACGTATAGCAGAACAAAAACCGTATTGCGCAAAATCTTTGGACAGATT
>NZ_PNCY01000149.1:0-253 GCF_005887105.1 Pseudoalteromonas sp. S2893
GGTACTAAAAATAATCGCGCAAAGTCAAAACCGAATTATATCATTTTATACCCTTTCATCAAAGTATCTGATACAGCAAAACCAATAAACTACAGAAATTCTATCACTTAATTATTAGATCAAGATAAATAAATAAACAGGAAATATCACATGCTCTCTCTATAAGGTCATTAAAAGTTAATTCAAGAAAAAAGAGTAAATAAATAGTCTATTATTAAACACTATATAAGGAATTGTAATAACAAACAGTACG
>NZ_PNCY01000150.1:0-258 GCF_005887105.1 Pseudoalteromonas sp. S2893
ATGGCCGCGGTAAGGATGTTAGCTACAGAAAAGTAATTAGCGATGTAAAAAACAAATATCAATACTTTGTAAGCCTACCCAAATATGTTGAAGAAGCATTTGATACCAACCGCATACTGCCTAATTTTCACGCTATGTTTAACACCACCAATAATCAAGTAGTACAATACGAATGCAGAGCCAGAAAGGTAACAAAAAATGGCCAAATATTAAAAACCCGACTAATTTATAAATTTAGTGAGCCGCTCAAGCAGGGGC
>NZ_PNCY01000151.1:0-233 GCF_005887105.1 Pseudoalteromonas sp. S2893
AAATGGCCAACTTACGGGCGTTTTTGGGGGGGGACCCCTTTTGCCGTGTTATACTCCGATTGATGGAAGCGATGCAGGCGTTGACCCGATTGATAACAGCGAAGTAGATTCTCGCATTGGTACATGGGCTGATATTCAAGCACTGGGTGAAAACCATGATCTAATGGCCGATTTAATCGTTAAACATGTATCGGCGCAGTCGTATCAGTTTCAAAATGTGCTAGCTAAAGGTA
>NZ_PNCY01000152.1:0-285 GCF_005887105.1 Pseudoalteromonas sp. S2893
TTACAGATGATTTATTTTTAAATCAGCAGATACAGTACCGTAACTACACATCAAGCTTTGGTCGTCAAACTGGTGCGTTTAATTATGTGTATTAAACACGCGATGGCATTATAAATAACGACCCGCGTGCCCCGTTAGTTGAAGACGGTGTGCTTTAACCGTTTGCAGCGCGCCGCCAAGAATACCGCCAAGTAGAAGCTGATGAAAAGTCATGACAGTATATCTTAGATTTACGCTAAGACTTTTTGTAAGGCGACGTGGATAACTAATTACTGGTTTATGAAT